>JALXCH010000312.1 GCA_026991005.1 Calditrichia bacterium
TTGTGAACGAATTCATGGCCAGCAACGACTCCTGCTGTGCCGATGAATACGGGGAATACGACGACTGGATCGAACTGTTTAATGCGGGAACCTCTCCCGTGGACATTGGCGGCATGTACATTACCGATGATCTGAACAATCCTACCACCTGGCAAATTCCGGCCACCGCCCCCGACACAACCACTATTCCTCCCGGTGGTTTTCTCGTTTTATGGGCAGACAAGCAACCCGAGCAGGGCATATTACACGTGAAGATTAAATTGAGCAGCGGTGGAGAACAAATTGGTTTATTTGCCTCGGATGGGACTACCCCGGTGGATACGTTGACCTTTGGTCCTCAGGGCACGGATACCTCCTACGGCCGCATTCTGGATGGGCAAAACAGCTGGGTATTTTTCTCTCAGCCCACCATTGGGGCGACCAACGCCGGCGGGCAGGTAGTTGCCATCACTCCCAACCCTGTGGGAAGTATCCAGAAATTTGAGCTGTTGCCCAACTATCCCAATCCCTTCAATCCCTCCACCACCATCTCTTACCGGGTGCCCCACAATGCCCATGTAACCATCACTATTTTTAATGTTTTGGGGCAAAAAGTTCGTACACTGGTGAACCAGGTACAGGCCGCGGGAGAATATACTGTACAGTGGGATGGAAAAGATGATTTAGGTCGAAACATGAGCAGTGGCCTCTACCTTTACACCCTGAAAGCCGGGAAATTTCACTCCATTTGCAAGATGCTGCTGGTTCGCTAATTCATTTTGAATATTTATATTTCTCAGGCGCCACTTTTTATTTAGAAAGTGGCGCTTTTTTTTCTGAAAAAGAGTACCCGTATCTTGCTATTTTTCATGATTTCTTATCTTTTCCTGTTAAAATGTGAATATCATCACATACTACAATATATTAATATATAACACTAACCTTGGTAAGTTCATGCGTGTGTTTAAATCGCAGAGTACATTTATCGGCATTCATAAAAATCATTTAAAATTATTCCGCAGAAAAAGTGATACATTTAACTTGTACAGGGAACAAAGAGAGTAATTTAGAATTAAATCGTGATCTCGAAACATATTTTTTCTATTAATTTGCGAAATTAATCCATACTGGTCTAATAAATACTGGAAGGAGTCCATTATGCATCAAACGTCCCCCAACAATCCTTACCAAAAACGGGAGGATTTATGGAAGAATCGTCCCGCATCAGAAACACCTAAACAACCTCCAGCACCGGCACCGCAGCCACCGACCCCACAAAAAAGCTCCCGTTTGTACACAATTATAGGAATTGTGGTATTAATCCTGATCATTATTGGCGCTCTGGGATTTTTACTTACCCAGAAAAAAGGTGTGTCAAGCGCTGAATTATTCTCTCAAGCCGAAGCATTTTACGAAAAAGGGGACTATGTGAATGCGCTGAGCTTGTATCAGGAAATCAAAACTCAATTCCCGAAGGATCCGCTCATTAAGGTGGTGGATAGGCGGATTGAGGAGGTGAAAGCGAAAATTGAGGAAGCACGGAAAACTCAGGAAAAACTGGAACAACATCTCAAAGCCATCCTCGAAAGAGCCCAGGAGGCCTACCAGAGAAAACGCTTCCTGAAACCGGAGAACGAC
>JALXCH010000313.1 GCA_026991005.1 Calditrichia bacterium
GAAGTATTCCCGCTGGAGGGGATCCTCAAAATTCACATAGGATAAATCGGTGAAAAAATAACGGGCCAGGGTAGTTTTTCCCGATTGCCGGGGACCGGTAATGGTAATAGCTGGATATTCCCGTCTGCAAATTGCCAATTCGTTTTCAATATCCCGAGTAATCATAGAGCAAATATAATTTATGATATTTGGGATTGCAACTCCCAAATATCAGATAATTTGTTGGTACCGGGTTTTCTGGTTTGGGTTTTGTATCAGAATACCTGCTTCGATATGAATAGTCACGAGATATTTTATTTCCTTTTAACCGCAACGTTCGCCAGGAATGCGCTAAGTTCGCAAAAAAAAGCGTTATTTAATCCCAAAAAGGAATTTTCACAAAATACCAAAGAAAAATGTTGCAAACTTTGAATTTTCTTTTACGCAGCATCTCTGCAGTATAACATTAAGAAATTTGTAACGATTCTGAAAAACCACGCCCCAGTTGTTGTTTTTTCGTTGCGCTCGCAGCGGCCGCTGCGGTTTATCGAATTTCACAATCCAAATATTTTCACATAACCGAATGTCCATGTGAATATTCGTAAGAACCTTTTTGGAGCATCCCAATCCTAAATAGCTCCCTTTCCGCAGGAACAATTGAAAAAAGAGATTAATTTAACAGACAATATTAAGGGGGCAGCAAATTCAATCTGTTTTGCACAAGACACAAATGTTTTAGTGTAAGAATTATTGTCCAAAATTGCCAACCTTTATTTATGGGGAGCAAAAAAGAAATTCTTAAAATTGAAATTCTTCATTCAGTAAAAATTCAACAAGATTCATTTGTTTGATTCCCTCCCGATCGGGGAGAAAGTGTTTATCCAGGGAGAGAACATATTTGGGATAGTTGTCCTTAATTCTGTGCAGGGGTTCAAATTCCCGTTGAACGGTCTCCTCGCTGGCCAGCAAATAAGCAACCTGCAAATAGGCTTTCTCCTGTTCCTTCTCAACAATAAAATCTATTTCGGAATGGTTAAACTGTCCCACAAAAATCCGATAACCCCGTTTCTTTAATTCAATAAACACAATATTCTCCAGAAGCTGACTGATATTCCTCGCTCGATAACCCAGAAGAGCATGGCGCAGTCCGATATCCGCTACAAAATATTTTTCGCGCACCTCCAGCAGGCGTTTTCCTTTAATATCGTAACGCGGCACCCGGTAAATCATATGGGCATCCGTGAGGTAATTGATATAATTATACACCGTTTCGATATTGGTGCGACGATGTTCCTGCTTCAGAAAATCCACCACCCGTTTAGCGGAAAAAATCTGAGCAATATTATCAAAGATGAATTGAATGATTTTTTCCAGAAAAGCAGGATGACGAATGTTGTTGCGCTTGATAATATCCCGCAGGATAATGGTGTCAAACACGGCATTCAAATACTCGTAAATGATGTGTTCTTCCCATTGTAAATGATGAATACCCGGCAAACCACCAAATTGAAGGAATTCATTGAACGTCTCTTCATCATGCCTCTCTTTCTGGCGAAAAAGCAGGAACTCCGAATAGGTGAGGGGAAACACGGGAATAGGAATATAGCGCCCCCCCAGAAGTGTGGCCAGCTCTCCGGAAAAAATCCGGGCATTGGAACCGGTGAGGTAAATATCAGCAATATTTTCTGAGTGCAGCGAAATCACAGCTTTTTCCCAGTGGTCGATTTCCTGCACCTCATCCACAAACAGGTAAAGCTTTTGTTTGATTTTCCGGTAAACACGGGTTACTTCCCGGTACAGATCATTAAACGTGGCAATATGCTGGAATTGCAGGGATTCTTTATTAATGTCGAGAATTCGTTGGGGAGCGATGCCGGATCTCCGCAGTTCTTCGATAAATAATTGAATCAGGGTGCTCTTCCCGGAACGGCGGAGACCGGTTATAATTTTAATTAGCGGTTTATCTTTCCACTGATACAGCCGTTCGACATATTTCTTTCTGTTATACACGAAACTCTCTCCTTTTCTACAAAAAGTTTCTATTGTATCGTAAATATAAAAGCTTTTCTAATCTTTTCCTAACCTTTTTTTCTGGAAAATCATTACTAAACTTGAGGAATTATGAGCAGATTGTGTTTCGGGCTAATGCAGAATGGTGATGCTGCAAGGACACTGCGCACTGCGAAAAAATCGTTGCGTTCGTAGCGGCTGCTGCGGTTTAAAAACCTTCCGGGAATTCGCCCCTAATTAAAGGGCAGGAACCTACCACACTCCCGCGCCAATCTCCACAATGAAGGCCAGACGGTTAATTTCCGGGAAGCCAAAATTGCGGATGCCCAGCCGGATTCCCCAGAATTCCGTGCCCAATTTCCGCATCGGACGCAATACGGTATGGGAAATATTAACCCGAATCTTAATTCCTGATTCGATTAAAAATTCCCATTTATTCACCGTTTTGCCGGGATGGGAGGCGTCCCAGGCACCGGTCACATGTTCTGTTCCCACCGTAAAATATCCATCAAGCCAGCGGGAGGCAGAAGGAGTAAAAAGCAGGGTGAACCCGAAATTCCGAAAATTATTGGTCAAATACAGGCGATGAACCGCCCAGCCACCGGTCATGGGTAATTCCACATTCTTGAAAATGAGTAGCGGCAATCCCAGGGACAATCCGTGGGTTCCGTCATACCGGTAGGACAACGAAAGCGAACCCAGGTAATTTTCTTCCAGCAGTATTCGGCCGATATCTTCCAGGGGGGACTCCAGCATAACCGGCTACACGGGTGTGCCTTTGTGAGCAATCAAACGTTCCAGTTTGGGATCATCCGCCGCCCGTTCGCCGCGGGGAAAAGGGTGTAGAATGTACTCTGGTAAGAGTAACCCAGAGAGCAAGGGTGTCCGGAAGAATGGGAAAAAACTAATGCGCTCCGAATGTAGAGTGTCGTTTTTATGAATTGAATCCCGGCCTGAAACTTCATCTCGATTTTCACCGGGGTGAGGCGCATATCCATCCCTATGTGGTGGGCTATTTCATAGCTTTTTAGATGGCAGTGCTGTTCGAAATGCGCCTGGTTGGTTTAAATCTAACCTGGTAGTGAGCCTTTGAAATACTGCTTCGGATAAAAGTAGCAAAGTGAGAAGATAGGACACAAATGCATTGGGGGTTGACCCGGGTGCATATCAAACAGCTGAGCATTTTTCAATATATTTGAGCTAAAAAACCTGCAATTTCGGGTTTGCAGTAAAAATAAGCAATTTTATTCAAAGTTTATTGGAATATAAACAGATGCTTACTAAATTTTAGCGCTTAAACTCAGGTTGTGAGTATTTAGAAGCAGACGGGGTTTCGTATGATACTGCTCGGAATGCATTATCCCAAAATTCTGGAGGTTAAATGACACGTTTTTTCATTTCCGGCTTATTCTTGGTTTTACTGGGATTCCAATTCTCGCTGTGGGCTTTTGGTAAAAAACCTCAGGAACCAACCATAAAAGAATTACACCAGGCTCCACTTCAGGTGGTAGTTGAAAGAATACCGCTGGTACTGGACACCTACCTCTGGCGCGATTTCATGCCCGGCGGTAAGCCCGAAGGCCGTGGTTTACAGGGCGTGATCCACCTGCAGAATCCCGAGGGAAATATTCTGCCGGAGGGGCTGGAAATCAGGCGGGTTTGGGTGCTTCGAGATGAAAAGGTGTGGAAAACCACTGCCCCAGAAATTAGTCCCGGGAGTACCCCCAAACGGCTGGAACGCATTATTCGCAACGGCCCCAGATGGCAGCCGGGAAGCGAAGTTACGGTTGTGGTGGAAATTCAAGATAAAGACGGAAGCATCTATTTATTACGTGCCGAAAAGCAATTCATCCAGCGTACCATGTAAACAAATGCCGAACACAGAATTGCTCCAACACGCTGCATCTCGGAAAAACACTCCCGGAAAAATAACAAATGGCAAATTCCAAAAAACATATCCCAAATGACAATGTCCAAATTTCCATAAATGAAAGGGAAAACATGCATCAGGAAATGTGCTTTCCCCGCTTTTAAAAATTTTCCCACCTTCTCTTAATTTCTCTTCCTTCCCTCTCCGGGAAGGAGCCCTTCGCCATCCGGTTCTTTGTGGTTTCCCTTGCGTCCCGGGCACTTTGCATTTAATTTTTTGGAACTTACGTCGCAGGTAGTTGAGCAGACGCGATTCTGGGAATTACTCAACCGGGATGTGGATATGGAAAAAAAAGAGACATTCTCCTCCCGCTGGACGCTTTTGTTAGCTTCCATTGGTATGGCCATTGGGGCAGGCAACATCTGGCGCTTTCCGCGGCTGGCCGGGCAATACGGTGGTGCCTTCCTGATTCCCTGGTTTCTTTTCCTGCTTCTATGGTCTATTCCTCTCTTAATTGTGGAATTTTCCATCGGCAAAAAAACCCGCAAAGGGGTCATTGGTTCCTTTGCCGAACTGGGAGGTAAAAAATTCACCTGGATGGGGGCATTTGTAGCCTTCTGCACCATGGCCATCATGTTTTATTATTCGGTAGTAAGCGGTTGGGCGCTGCGTTACTTCACTGTTTCAGTAACCGGAGAACTTTTCCGGGTGGATCAAAGTGCCTACTGGCAATCCTTCATCTCGGGTTACCAGCCGCTACTGTTTCATCTCATCGCCCTAACAGTGGGTAGCGTTATCATTTACCAGGGGGTAGTACGGGGCATCGAGCGAGCCAATAAAATTTTACTGCCTTCCTTGTTGGTGCTGCTTATAATTGGAGTGGTACGCGCTCTTACCCTTCCGGGAGCTGCCACAGGTTTAAATTATTTTTTTGGGATTCGCACGGAATATTTGTTCAATTACCAGGTGTGGCTGGAGGGGTTGACCCAGAGCGCCTGGTCTACCGGTGCCGGATGGGGACTTATTCTGACTTACGCCGTGTACATGCGGGAACGGGAAGACATTGTGCTGAACTCCTTCATTACCGGATTTGGAAACAACTCGGCTTCGCTTATTGCCGGTCTGGCTATTATTCCTGCAATTTTCTCCCTGGCACCCAGCGTGACCCAGGCAGAAAAAGCTTTGCAGGCCGGAAACGATGGCTTGAGCTTCATCGTCATTCCCCAGTTGTTTAATAAACTTCCGGCAGCACCTTTTTTTACCTCGGTATTCTTTCTGGCACTCTTTTTTGCGGCACTCAGTTCTTTAATTTCCATGCTGGAATTAAGTACCCGCATTTTTATGGATTTCGGGTTACCCCGGCACAAAGCACTTCCTCTGGTCAGCCTTTTAACTGCCGTTCTGGGTGCTCCCTCTGCTCTAAGCATCCATATCTTTCGCAATCAGGATTGGGCCTGGGGATTGGGTCTTATTTTGAGCGGATTTTTCTTCGCCATACTTGTGCTGCGCTACGGGGTGGAGAAATTTCGCCGCGAACTGGTCAACCGGGTACCGGGCGATATGAGAGCCGGATTCTGGTTTACTTACCTGTTTCGATTCGTGGTACCGGTGGAAGCGATATTGCTCCTGGTGTGGTGGCTGTACCGGTCGGTCGGCTGGAATCCCCGGGGATGGTACAATCCCCTGGGAAGCGAAACGCTGGGAACCTGCCTCTTCCAGTGGGGAGTGGCCATTTTCATTTTCCTCCTTTTGAACGGAGCAATCTATCAACGCTTACACAACCGGCGAGGCACACCATGAACATTGACGCTCTGATTTTCATGATTTTAATTCTTGGTACAGTATGGGGCGGATTGGCATACCTTCTGATCCGCGCCATGAAATCCGAAAAACAAAAAGCTCATAGTTCGGAGCTTTAAACTCCCGAGGCCACCCATGGTTACTGCAGCCAGAACACAA
>JALXCH010000314.1 GCA_026991005.1 Calditrichia bacterium
CACGAACTGAAAGGAAACGCCATCCATGCTTTTGTGATTTTAAAGGCGGGGATGACGGGCAGCAAAGAACTGGAAGCGGAACTGAAGGAACACGTTAGCCACGAGTTAGGGCCTATTGCCAGGCCGGAAGAAATCCGGTTTGTGGATTCGCTTCCCAAGACTCGCAGTGGTAAAATCATGCGGCGAGTGCTGAAAGCGCGGGCTCTGGGACAGGATGAAGGCGATTTAACCACTCTGGAAGAATAAACCAGACTACTGAGAATCAGAGAGCCAGGCTCGACCTGGCTTTCTGATTGGAAAATTGACAGTACCATATAATGAGATGCTGAATAGAAGGTAAATGCAGTACTACTCCTGCTTTTATGAAATTCAATGCACAAAAAATCTCCTAAAAATTAATTTTTTCAGAATTTATCGTTCTGAATACTTACTTTGAACAAGCGGAGGAAATAAAATCCAGGATTCGCCTGAAACTGAGTGAGTTTAAGATTAAGAAATCACAGTTTTCAAAAGAAAAAAACATTTTTAATCCTGAAAAAATACGCTATTTAATTGAATAAAAACTTCAAACATTTGTACTCAAAAATTAATTTAGGAAAATATCTCAACTTTTGAGGCAAAAGCCTCTATAATAAGGTTATGTTGGAATATTTATTTTCCATTGCTATGGTTTTGGTTTATTATCTAATTCATTTGAAACAATAAAAAGTATAATTTCTTAAAGTGTAGAAAATGTTATTTAATTTCTACCCAAATGAATCATTAAAATTTCTTTTTAAACCGTTTATAGAATTTTAATTAATATATTGGCAGTTCAGATTATTTTTTTTACATTTCCCTAAAATAGTAAAATTAGTAAACTCAATTGGTAATCATTTCAGAAATTGAATTCTGATTAAATAAAATTAAATCCGGTTCTGTTATACAGGAAAAATTAAAAGTGAAGAAGATACTTGAACAATATCTTACAAATCTTATCAAAACCGCCAAACGAGGTGATGCTCGTGAAGAAAGTTATTATAAACATCTTGATGAGTTAATTAAAAAATATGCAGAATCCCGGCTAATAAAAGGCATAGAAGTTACAATCCTACCCAAAAAAACTGAAGCGGGTAATCCAGATTTTCGTATTTGGGACGGGAGAAATCATATCACCGGATACATCGAGGCTAAAGACCCATCAATTACCAATCTGGATTACATCGAAGGTTCGGAACAATTAAAACGCTATATATCCACTTTCCCGAATGTTATTCTTACCAATTTTTATGAATTCCGTCTTTACCGAAACGGTCAAATGGTATCGCAGGTAATGATTGGGCGACCGATAATAGCCCAAACGTTGAAAACAGCGCCCCCTGTTGAAAATATCGAAAAGTTTAAAGAACTTCTCGATCTCTTCTTTTCTTTTTCTCTACCCAGGGTTCAGACCGCACGTTCTCTGGCCGTCGAATTAGCTAAACGCACCCGTTTTCTGCGTGATGAAGTTATTGCAGTGGAAATAGCAGAAAACGGAAGTAAAGGTCATAAACAAATCATCGGCTTTTATGAAGCATTTAAAAAATATTTAATTGCTACCTTAACAGAAAAACAATTTGCCAATCTCTACGCACAAACTATTACTTACGGTCTGTTTGCTGCTAGATTAAGAGCAACTGGCGAGTTTAACCGTAAACTTGCTTTTGATTTCATTCCCCATACCATTGGTATTTTACGCGATGTGTTTCGTTTCATTTCATTGGAAGATCCCCCTACATCCCTTC
The DNA here is from genome assembly GCA_026991005.1 of Calditrichia bacterium. The sequence continues at coordinate 1,764 of JALXCH010000314.1, forward strand.
AAATCATTGTAGACGACATCGCAGAAATTCTAAGTGTTACTGATGCGAACAAAATTTTACATGAATACAAAAGAACAGGTAAGGGTAAAGATCCCATTATTCATTTTTATGAAACCTTTCTGGAAAATTATGACCCTGAAATTCGCGAACGACGCGGTGTTTACTACACACCTGAACCGGTAGTCAATTATATCGTACGTTCTATTCACTCCATTTTAAAGTCACATTTTAATCTTGCGGATGGCTTAGCGAGTGAGGAAGTAAAATTACTCGACCCTGCCGGAGGGACACTGACTTTCCCTGCTGAAGCTATTCGACTGGCGGCCAATGAGTTTAAAGAGAAATACGGCACAGGCGGTTTACATCGCTGGATAAAAAAACACATTCTGGAAAATTTTTACGCCTTTGAACTGATGATGGCCCCATATGCCATCGGCCATCTGAAAATAGGCTTTATCTTCGAAGAATTAGGTTACAAGATGGCGGATGATGAGCGCTTTAGACTTTATTTGACCAACACCCTGGAAATGGAAGAGATCGAGCAAATCTCTATTCCGGGACTTTCATCTTTGAGTGAAGAGAGCCATCTGGCAGCTAAGGTGAAAAAAGAACAACCGGTGCTGGTGATTTTAGGTAATCCCCCTTACAGTGGTATTTCGGCCAATATTAACGAATGGACCGAACGTCTCCTGAAAGAAGATATTGATGGGATTCAGAGTTACTATAAGGTAGATGGTGAACCACTAGGTGAGAGAAATCCCAAATGGCTACAGGATGATTATGTCAAATTTCTGCGCTTTGCTCAGTGGAAAATTCAAAAATCCGGATACGGTATTGTAGGCATGATCACCAATCATAGTTATTTGGATAACCCTACTTTTCGCGGTATGCGCCAGAGCCTGATAAAAACTTTTGATGAAATTTATATTCTTGATTTGCATGGTAACAGCCTGAAAAAGGAAACTGCACCTAATGGCGGTAAAGATGAGAATGTATTTGACATTCGCCAGGGCGTGGCAATTGCGCTATTCGTAAAGAATAAAAAACCATATGATCCGCAGGTCTTTCATGCAGACTTGTACGGTTTACGCGAAGAGAAATACAAATGGCTTGATGAAAATGAGTTTTCAACCGAAAATTACGAACAAATTGAACCGCAGAGTCCATATTACTTTTTAGTCAAAAGAGACACTGATAAGATAAAAAGATATTTACAATGGAAGAAAATCAATGAAATTTTTCCTGTCAATAGTGTAGGGATTGTCACATCACGAGATGAATTTGTAATCGATTATGAAAGACACCGGCTTAAAAATAGGATTCTTCAATTCATTAATTCATCTCAACCAGACGAAATTATTGCTCAAGCTTTTAAGCTAAGAGACAAATCTAACTGGAAAATTAAAGACGCACGCCAAAATTTATCAGCAACCAGCAACCTGGATGATTATATCAAAGAGATATTATACCGACCATTTGATAAGCGCTATATATTTTACCATCAATCGGTAATTGAGCGTATGCGATCCGAAGTAATGCGCCATATGTTAAAGGAAAACCTTTCTATCTGTTTTATGAGACAATTTTCAGCAGATTTGCCATATACACATTTTCTAATTTCAGAATATATGGTTGATAATCGAACTTTCTTTAGCAGTAAAGGAATTATTCAGCAAGCACCACTTTATCTCTATCCTGATGAGAAAAAAAATAATCCCAATCCGGGCGTTACCATAATGATGGTCTTTGACAAACAAGAAACTTATGGTAAGCAACCTAACATTCCTCCGATAATTTTTGAAAAATTGGGAGCAGTTTTTGGTAAACGTCAATCACCGGAAGACATTCTCTATTACATTTATGCTGTATTTTACAGTAACATTTATCGTAATACTTACGCTGAGTTCCTGAAAGTAGATTTCCCGCGTGTGCCGTTCACCGCGGATTATGAACTTTTTAAAAGAATGGGCACATTGGGCAAAGAACTAGCAGATTTGCATTTACTAAAAAGCCCTTTACTCAACACACCAATTGCCAAATATCAGGGTAGTGGAACAAATGACCGTATTGAAAAAATCATTTACAAAGACAATGAACAACGCATTTACATTAACAAGGAAAAATATTTTGAAGGAGTCACACCACAGGTATGGAATTATCACATAGGTGGCTACCAGGTTTTACGGAAATATCTGAAAAACCGAAAGGGAAGAATAATGGAAGAGGCACCGCGGTATTGCAGAATAGTTACAGCCTTAAGCAAAACAATTGAAATCCAAAAACAAATAGATGCCATATATCCTGCTGTTGAAAAGAACTTAATCCAGTGGTAATATTAATTAAGATTCTCTGGTGTTTCTTGAAGTCCCCTCAATTATTCAAGACATTCTAGAAAACTCTTTCTTATTCTTTAACACAACGGCTTAGTAATAAAAACACAAAACGCTTCCTGCCATCCCCCGGTTAAACCAGAGCCGGATCATCCTCAACCTCTTCTGTGCGGCGGAAAGAACAACACAAAATTTCGAAATCGCGGATGTGCCGGATGGGGTCAAATCCAGCCTCGAATCGGGTACGACACTCCAGAGCCTTTTTTACTCCCTGCGGGCAAATCATGTCCATTACGGGACAATAGCGCGGATCGTCTTTTATGTCTCTCATTATTATCCCCATTCTTTTTCACCAAAATGAAAAATTTTTTTCGGGAAGTCAAATCATTTCCCGCTTGAACTGTTCATTTAACACGAATGTACCGCTCATTTTTAAGATGCTCTTTACCAGCGTTCAAATACTTTCTTGCAAATCCTGGAGCGTCCACACCAAAACAATGATTTTTTCCTCTGAACCGAATTTCAAATAAACCGAGAAAACCAGAGCCAGATGCAACCAATTTCTGAATCGAAATCCGGTGGAATCAGATTAAACCTTTCCCACAATCATTCCTCCCAGAACCTTTTCGTGCGGCTCCCGAACTCCCAGAAACTCATTCAAACTATCGTCGAAAAAATTCCCAATACCCCGCGCTCCCAATCCCAGGGCTGTTCCCGTAAGGTAAATACTTTCGCCCAGCATTCCCGTATTCAGATGGGCATACCGATATCCCCGATTGGAAAATAGGCTGATATCCTCAAAATCGGTAGTAAAAAAGAAGGCAACCGCCGAGTTAAAAACCGCATCCTGAACGATGGTTAAGTAAGAGATATCTCCGCGAAAGGTTCCGGATCTGAGCTGTTCCAAACCATGCCCATCTAGATGGTACAAATACAAACCGTTTTCCAACCCTTCCACATCGTTTATTACCACATATATATAGTAGGCGGGCATGTTGTACAGGGGAGGTACTAATTTTAAAAAGAAAAGCAACGTGGATAATTCAGTTTGAGTTAATGGCAACCAGACAAAAGAATGTGCCGAGCGTCGCTTTTGAATCGCTTCCGCTACGGAAAGATGGGAAATACTCTGTGGTGCCGGTAAGGTAATCAGGGAATTCCGGAGCGTTTTTTTGTGCACCTCAGGTTTCCAGGGAAGCTGTACCGAAACAGCAAGCTTCCCTACACCCGGAGCAAAATGGCTGGAATTTTGATGAATTCCCTGAAGCAAACTGGAAAATCGGGAAGACAAAACGTCTTCTTCCGGAGTGATCATTTCAAACGTATAGTGCTCTGTGGTTGCTTTTTCGGCACCTTTCCCCAAGGCAAAAAGAAGAAGAGTAGCTTCCCCAACACCATCGATGTGCAGTAAACGATTCAAAGCCTCATCGGCAAAATCTCCAACAATATTGCAGGTTAATCCCAATCCGGCAGCCGCACTGGTGACATTTCCCGCAATAAATCCCACATCCATCAGGCAATACCGGTAGGCTCTCTCACCAAATTTCCAGCTATTCCGGTCAAACACCGAGGTGACAATCAGATAAAATGCGGCATTTTCCAGAGCGCGTATCCCAAATCCCGCTTCCTGCAAAGCGGTCACAGAATTCTCCCGGGACAACAACACTAACTCATGATTCAAAGGATGATAATAGTAAATTCCCGGAGAAAATCCCGTTACATTTTGAATCACCACATACAGCTCCGCAGGATACAATCCGCTGGCGGAGGGAGCCGCCCGAAAAGCAACTTCCCGGTGAATGGATTTTCGCTTCTGGGTTATTCCGTAAACAAGGTGTAAAAAACCGGAAAGGAGTTCCGGAGAAACCGATTCCTTTTCTAATTCTTGAAATTCGGAAAATTTCTGTGCCGTTTGCAAAGCAGCTTCCAGAGAAAGAGATTCGATGCGATCCATTTGGGGTAAAGCATAGCGGGGATGAGAAGGATAATCTTTTTTGTTTTCCGGAATCGGGCTTCGGGCAAACTCTTTATAAAATGATTTGACTTTTTCAAAAGAATACTTCGTTTTTTCGTGATACTCCCGCGCACTGTTGAAAAGTCGCATTCTTGCTCCTTCCTTCATTCGACGGGTAACTTAGGTTGCAGAACAGAGAAAATCTACCCTAAATTTTAAAAATAGACCCCTTTTTTTCTGGAAAGATATGCACTAAAGAACTAAAGAAGTTTTAACATCACTCTGGAGAAAAACTCGCACCAATTTAATAAAGCCCACAGATGATATTATTTGATGTACCTAAAAATTTGCATATGCTTGATTTAATTTCATTTAAAAATTCTAAATGAGGTTAAACTCCACAAAAAAATGGACTCTCTATTTTCCCTTTCACTAAAAAATCCGATGGTTTGGTCACAAGAATGTCCCTACTTTAAAATCCCATTTTTAATTCCATATTTGTTGCACAACCTGGTAGTTAGCTCTTCCAGCTTTGTTTGATATTCTTTTGCTGGTTGAAAGAAAATCCGAAATAAACTCCTGTATCTGGGGACAAGTTCGGGGTAATATTTTTCCAGAAATCGATAGTAAAGAACTTTGCTGTCCGTGGGTTTATTCCCAAATAATGTCAAAGCCCCTACAAATACAAAATCCGCTCCGTACGTTTTAGCTGTTTTTATCATCACCTCAAGTTTTTCTTCCGAATCGGATAAATAAGTTATTCCGTTTAAAATCAACCTAAATTTTCATTTGCTTATGAGAGTAAATCAAATTATTTTAAACCATCCAAAGTAAGGATGGAAACCAAAGAGCATTAGCTCGATGGGGCAGGTTCCAAGATCCCGTGCTTGACGAGCGATTCGTCTTGGGACGGAACCTGTTCCTTTCTTTTTTTGTGTTGTCTTCGTGAAATGGGAGCGTTCTCATCAAACTCTTGCAGGCGCCGTTTTTTAGGCGTTTTCGATTTATGGTTTTTGGGAGGGGTTTTTTCCTGGTTTTTACGGTCAATTTCCGGGTCAAAAGCAGTACCATTTTTTAGCATTCCATAAACAATCCGCAGGATTTTGTGCATGCAAACCCCCATCGCTGCTCCATTGTGCATTCCTCGATTGGTTAAGCGAGAATAGAGTTCTTTAATAAGGGGGTTGTGCCGGATAGCACTAAATGCGATCATATACAAGATTGCCCGGCCTTCAGAACGTCCTTGTTTACTCATATGGACTCCCCCGCGCCCATCACCGCTAATTCTATAAACAGGGTGAACGCCAAAATAGGAAGCCAGGTGTTTGACTGAAGGAAAACGTTGGATATTTCCTATGTTCAACAATAGACCTACCGCTGAATAAATGCCAATTCCTATGAAACTCACTAATAAATCTATCTGCTGCCTGGCTTCGGAGTAATTTTTTTCCAGGAACCGTTTTTGTTGTTGAATAAGTTTTTCCAGGTGCAGAATTTGAGTTGCCAGGCTACTTATTACCTGTTCACTCACCACATCACTTTCCCCACCGACGCCTTTTTCAACCAGGTCAATAATTCGCCGGGCTTTTTTCTGAGGGATATAAGGGATTTTTTCTAATCCCGCAACGCCCGCTTGCAATATTTTTTGATAGCTGGGATAAACTTCAAGAAGCTTTAACAACCATTTAGGCACACCATTGCGAGTAAATGTCAACAATTCCGGCATGGTGGAATAGAGTTGGGAATTTAACTGATTGAGTAATTGACTTTGTTGTTTGACCAACATACGAATGTAGCTCCATAATCGTCGTAGTTTAGGATAATCCTGCTCATCGTAGACAACCTTTTCCGGATGATCAATCTGATATAGGGCAATATCCTGGGCGCTGATGGCATCGGTCTTATTGCGTCGAGCACTGGCTTCACTGTTAAATTTCACCCGCGCCGGATTGAGCCGGGCAATATGAAGGGGGAGATATGAAGCAAGGGATCGAAGACGATGATACCAATTATTCTCAAAACCCCCGGTGCTCTCTACCGCTGCATAAAGAGTGGCACCCGGATGATCTTGAAAGAATCTCTCTAAATAATCAGTGAGTACCCTATGCCCCTGGGCGGTATCATCAAGCTGAAACCCTGGAGCAAGTGGCTTTTTTCTGGCATCTAAAATAACAAAATCTGCGTAGCCTTTGCTAACATCAATACCGAGATAGTAATTATCCATAGCAATCCCTCTTAGTTAAATGAACATGTTACAACTAATTAAAATTACAGTCCTGTTAAGGACATTATTCAGGAAAACATCATCCTCGTTTTAATACGGTGTCTTAATGCACCAAGTTATTCCACGAGTTTTCCTGCCAAGAGCATAAACTTTGGGACGGGTTCTATGACCCATGGGACAAACATGCTCTCTTGACAGGAAAATAGAAATTCCTGAATGGTTATAAAAGCATAATTTGTTAGCATCAAGGAGAATAAACTCCAGTCGCCCTACGGGCTCCTTCCGTTTATTCTCCTTGATGCTGTGATATTTGTTTATCTTAAACATCTTACAACTTTAAATATACGAGGTAAAATAGGAATATAGGAAATTCCGCAAAAGAATCCTTTTTCTTTGCACTTTTGCAGTGTGCTCAATCTTTCTGCTGGTTTTGGCGCACCAGGTTCAACCATTTTAGCTAGCTTTTCATCCAAAGTAGAAAAGGAAAAGTTGAGAATCACCCCTCCATTTAATTTACCTTTCAAATCATCTGGTAAAATGGCGTTTTTATCAATTTCCTTCAGCACATCCAGGTCCCTCAAAATCAGGCGGGCTTTGGTTAAAATATGCACCGGAAAACGATATTTTAAAATGACCTCCAGTATTTTTCTCGTCAATCCCAGCTTCTTTTCAATTTCCTGATATGGCTCTGTGGAGGTTGAGATGGCAATGATCCCATATTCCCCTTTTTTCACTCTTCGTTTAAGCTGTTTCTCTAAAACTTCCGGGGCATTCATTTTAGCCGATAAAGTGCGGACCATATTCTCCCCGTATTTTGAACCCCTGATATAGCAATACAAACAATTAAAAGCGCAACCGGAATAGGGATTCACTGAATAATCGTCCAGGAACCAATCATCCCTCCGCTTATGTTTATTCAGTACCGATTTCACCTGGATTTCTTTTGCCATTTTGCTCCCTCTATTTGTAACAAAGTGGCTTTAACCTTAATCCCGAGGGGATAAAATCCCATCAGTGTGCCTCTCTGGGTTAGCAATCGGTGGCTGGGGATTAAAATCTGAAGGGGATTCCTCATCAATGCACCTAACATTTCCACATACTGAACTCCGCTTTGTCGTGCAATCTCCGAATAAGTGGCCGTTTCCCCCCACTGGATTTCCAGTAACTTCTCATAAACTATTTTATTTCGCTATTCAACATCAGGTAAAGAGAATTTTTCACCATCCAGCACCACGTTCTTCAGTTGTTCTTCCAGCCACCCCTCAAGTGCCTTCAATTCCACAACTTCGCCAATTAGCCCATGATATTCGCATATCTTTTTAAGATGTCTTCTGGCCTTTTCTTTTGAATAGTGCCAGGCGTAGGCTATTACTCCGCCATTTTTCTTAAGAAACACAACCTCGACGCTCGAACCAAATAAATTCATCTCAACCGCTCATCAATACTTTCAACTCTTCTTGCCGGGCTTTATCCAGTTTCTTCATCCCTTCTCTGATAATCCCCTTTGTATTTTGATTGCCCAGATTAGCCCATCCCTTTAAAAACTCAAAAACCGCCTGGTCATCCTTTTTGGTAATTTCCCTTAAAGCCCAGCCAATTGCTTTTTTAACATCCTTATCTTCTTCCTTCATCACCTTATTTAAAAAATCCAGACAGGTGCGGGATTCAGTTCTCTTTGCTCTTATGTAGGGTGGAATTGTCGCTACGGCCAGTCTTCTAATCCATTTATTTTTCGACTCAATCCATTTTTCCATGAGCGAGAATATTTCCGGTTGATTTTCTACAGCCAGCTTCACCACCACCCTCAAGGCCAGTTGGTCGCAAATTTCCCAGTCAGATATATCTGCAAGAATATCCAAAACGAACCGTTTGGTTTCGATATAAAATTTCTTACTCATTGCCCCCAGGGCACTAATGACGATGAGTTTTTCATCTCTTCCGCCCTGTTTCCATAATTCCATTAATTTCTCAAACTTTCCTCCTTCTTTCAGTAACAACTTCCCGAGTTCTTGCCCAAGAGAATTTAACACCGGTGTTTTGGTGAATTCGAGCTTATCCGTTTTTTCTGTTTCCAGTTCTTTCGAAATGACCCTCAAAGTAGAATCGATGTCCCCTTCGTTCAATTTTTCTGTGATGCGTTGCGCTATCTCTTTGTTATCTTTCATTTTAACACCTTTAAATGTTGTTGCGAGTCAAATACTTTTCCATTGTCAATGGACGGGAAAAGACCACTGCATCCTGTAAATACCCAACACTTTTGAAACAGAATAGGGAGAAAGAAAAACCGCCATCCCCGTTGTTAACCACGATTGATGTATCGCAAAAACTCTTCATAATATTCCTTTAAATGGTGAATTCCCGTTCTGGGTGCCACGAAATCGTTTTGCATTGCCGTTAAGAAAAATTTTGCCAGGGTGTAATAATGTTTACTGAAAGGCCGCATCAATCCCACCATAAATTTTAAAAACGCTACCGGAATACTCCGAATTCCGGGTTCTTTTCCCACCACAGAAAATGCCAGTTCGGCAATCTCCCGATGGGTATAGACATCCGGACCACCAACCGGTATTTCTTGCTGATTTTGTTCCCCAGCATCCACACAAACTTTTGCCAGCTCGGCACCATGGATGGGGTTTATTCTATGATTTCCTTGTCCAATCAGGTAAACCTTTCCTGAAAGTGCCATCTTTAAAAATTCTGTGGCATCAGAAAAGAAACCCGTTGGTCGAATAACGGCATAATCGATTCCTAAATTTCTCAAATCCTCCACAAAATTCTCACGAGCCCGGGCAATTTCCAGCTCCATGAATAATTGAGCATTGAAAGCGGAAATGAAAATAAACTTCTGCACACCGGATTTAAGGGAGAGTTCTAAAACATGCTTATTCCCACGGTAATCCACATCCTGAAAGCTAACCTTATCTCTTTGCCGGGTAATTCCCAATGAGGAAAACACAATGTCTATATCTTTACACAAACCCTGCAACGTCTGAATATCGGTGACTTCCCCAACGAAAATGTCATCAATATATTCTTTGATGGCTGGTTGTAAAAATGGACCCACTTCCTCTAGCTTTTTAAGGGACTTTTTCTCACCAGGACTCGGACCCAATATCCGCGTTCTTTGAATTCTCTGGTAACAAATTTTCCCAGACATCCCGTTGCCCCCACAACCAGCACTTTCCTCATTTTTATCCACCACCTTTCTATTATACCTTATTTTTACAGAAACGACAACCGTTGTATTTTGCACAAACAGACCATTTTTTTATACTGGATTTAGACCAACCAAATTAAATTCCTATTTATTGAAATATTTTCCAATAACAACTTTTGAATTCTACCGAAAACAATCACAATTACCTGGAAATTTTTTGTTTTTTCCAATCTTATTGAAAATCTGCTTCAAGGCAGTATTCCTTCTTTTACTTTATTGTTTCGATAATTCTAATCCCCTTTTTAAATAAAGGGGAAAACCATCTGTCCAGGTCCAATAAAAATCAATAATGATATGACAACAAAAAACAACTAAAGATAAACATGAGGTAAACAGCGGAATATTAACATACCGAATTTATATTATGGAAAATATCGGTTTTAATCACCCTCATTGGGTGTTGAATTTTAAACAAAAATTAATGAAAAAATCAAATAAAAATGAAGGATAAAAAAGCAGTTCTAATCCAATATCGTCTATCGCAACTACCTCACTTACTTTACTTTGAAAATAGCAAATTATTTAAATTAATAGAGGAATGTATTTGAAAACTTCTCTTCCTCAAAATTGTTGAGATGCAATCGATTAGCACCTTCAAAAATTTCTGCTGAAATCCAGGACAAATTTCTGTATTTTCCGGGAAGAGCAGCATTTATTTCAATACAAAAATGAGGAGGTTCGAAAAAATTCCGTTCAAGAATGAGAAGGAGATTTTTTTATCAATCTGTGAAATCACAATACTCTTTAGAAAATTCAGATAACAATCGCATTATTAAAAGCAAATTATTGATAATTATTCAATTTTAATCACAAAAATTAGTATTGGGGTATTTCAAACAACTAAAATAAATCATTCAATCATGAGACAATTTTCCACGAAAAACATTTTAAAATTCGTAATATTTGCTCTTAGCGGACTGTCTATTACCTTGCTTACCGGATACCTATTTTTTGGAAGTGAAATATGGAATATCCGACAGCCAATGTTCGGGTTTACCGTTTACGGGGTTTCTGGAGCTTTATTTTTCGGACTGTTGATAATTCGGCGTTTTCGCGTGGCTATATTTACCATAATTTTCCTATTTGCTTTGGTTTTCTTCGCTTCCCAGGCTCGCTTTCTGATTGCTCAATTTTTATTCTATTTTACCAGCATCACTGCGGTATTGATTTACTGGGCACGGATTTATGGCAATGGCCGCTCCTGGCGCTGGATGCGCCCCCTCAGCCTTTCGGGACTATTTGGAGTATTCTACATTGGAATTACCGTGCTTTTGGGAATCATTTACCTGGGCGGAGTTTCCCGGCCTCTTTCTAATTTATCTGTGGGATTTCTCATTGGGCTGGGATTGGGTTTGGGGTTTGAATTGGGAGATTGGCTGGTGGAACGATTCATAAATACTGAAAGAAGTACTCAGCAGTCCACTTCAACGTAAACGCTCTCCTACTTTAAATCGATATCCCCGGAGAAATGCTTCGGTATTCAGCACTTTCTTCCCGGCTTTTTGAAGCTCCAGAATCGCCACAATTCCGGGCTGGCAGGCAATGTGCAATTCTCCCTTCTCTGCTTTGACGATGGTTCCGGGAGGGGCAACCTGTGAATGCACATCCACCACACGTGCCCGGTAAAATTTCAATAAATCATTCTGATAATAGGTAAATGCCGCGGGGTGCGGAGAAAGTCCGTGAATCCAGTTTTTTACCTGCTCGGCAGATTGCTCGAATGAAAGATGACACATTTCCCGGGTTATTTTGGGTGCCGGGGTAGCCAGTTCCTCCCTCTGCAGAATGGGTGTTATGTCGCCTTCTGCCAGCCGATTTACCACATCCAGCAGCAAACGTCCCCCCTCTTCCGCCAGTCGATCGTGCAGTGTTCCTGCTGTATCCTCCGGAAATACGGGAAATTTTTCCTGAAGTAGAATCTCACCTGCATCCACCCGCTGATTAATGCGGATAATGGTGATGCCGGTTTCCTTTTCCCCATTAATAATAGTCCAGTGAATGGGAGCAGCACCGCGGTACTTAGGCAAAAGCGAAGGATGCATATTAATGGTGCCCAGGGGAGGAATGGTAAAAACAGCCTCTGGTAAAATGCGGAAAGCAACTACCACAAACAAATCGGCCTGGAGGGATTGGAGTTGGTGAATAAACTCGGGGTCTTTCAGTTTTTCCGGCTGGAGAATGGGACTCAGGTTTTTTTCCAGGGCGAACCGTTTAACCGGCGTAGGCACCAGCTGCTGCCCACGACCGCGTGGCTTATCGACTCCGGTAACCACCCCAACCACCGAATGTGGGGATGCTTCCAGAACACGAAGGGAGGGAACGGCAAATTCCGGCGTCCCCAGAAATACGATGCGTAATGGTCTCACCGAACTGCGTACGTTTCTTCTAATTCCCGGATGCGGGGTTCCAGTAATTTTTTCTTAATGGGAGAAATTTTATCCGTAAACAGAATACCATTCAAATGATCAAATTCATGCTGAAAGACCCGGGCTAACAATCCATCCATTTCCTCTTCCACCGTGCTGCCATCCAGTTTCTGGTAGCGCACCCGAATGCGGGTGGGACGCACCACCTCTTCGCGAATGCCCGGAATGCTGAGGCAACCCTCCTCGTACGGCTCAGAACCTTCGGCTTCCAGAATTTCCGGATTGATAAATGCCTCTGCTTCCCAATCTTCATTAATAAGATGCTTATCCACCACAAACATACGCAGGGAGATATTCACCTGTGGTGCCGCCAACCCAATCCCGTCGTTTACCCGCATGGTGTCTATCATGTTGGAAGCCAGTTCTTTCAACTCCTCTCCCCAATCCCGAACGGGTTCTGCCACCTTCCGTAGCGTGGGATGACCAATTTTTATAATGGGTAATACTGCCATTTCACATCCTGTAAACTTACATCATCAAAAAACAAATTTCATTTATGCCTGTTTAATGACATTGGCAATGGCGCTGCGTTCCACATCCACTTTAACGCTTTCGCTAATTTTCAGCACCACTACCTTATTATCGTTCTTAAAACCCACAATTTTACCATGCAGCCCACCTGCAGTGACGACATCGTCCCCTTTCTTTAACGCATCCAGCATTTTCTGCCGTTCTTTTTGTTTTTTAGCCTGAGGGCGCAAAATGAGAAAGTACATAATTGCCAGAATTAAAATTAAGGGTAACATGCCCACAATGGGGTTACTTGCCGAACCGCCCTGTCCACCTGCCGCTGCATATAATGTTTCAACCACGTGTTATCTCCTATTTGTTTTTTCGTTCCCAATTTGATGCAAAATTTAATACTCGGTTACAGGGAATCCAAATTGCAAACGGAAAATTACCTGAAATAGGGAGAAATTCCTAAATAGAGCATACCTTACTCTCGTTACATTAACCCATTTGCAAGAATTCATCTTTCGCCTGCGCTATCTCACAAGAAGCATTTTCCGGGTCTGCTGAAAATGTCCTGCTTTCAAACGCACATAATACACCCCGCTGGATAGACGACTCCCATCAAACTGCACTCGATAGGTTCCCGGTGCAAACCATCCCTCCGCCAAGGTTTTTACCTTTTGACCCAGAACATTAAATATTTGAAGAGTTATCTTTTCCTTATGGGGAACGGAAAACCGTATCCAGGTTATCGGATTAAAAGGATTGGGAAAATTGGGTTCCAGATAAAAAGCAGCGGGAATTTCTGAACTCTCCGGAGAAATCAATTTTAACGGGAAGGAACTTAAACTGTCCGCCAGCGCCACTGCTTCTTCGTATTTCACCACGTAATGCCACCAGTTATTCAAAATTCCCTCATAAACACCTGCATAGCGAGGCAGGTGATGAAACCACCATTTCATGTAATCCCGTTGGTTACAATTCCATTCGCTGCAGTTCAAATTGCGGTGTTCATCCAGGATGTACGGATATCGTTTCCAGTTATCGGCGTAGCAGGTAACATAGCGGGTGTTGGAATAGTCATAATCGGATTGTCCATTGGGCGGAAAATGTACATTGCCCACATGGGCATGTCCGGGATGCTCCATATCGATCCAGGTGAAAAGCTCCCAATTGTTGGGTTCGCTGGTGGTAGGATCCCAGCGACCGTACACATGCCAGATCACGCTTTCCACCCGATGCCCGTAACTGTGCAGCGCTTCTGCCACACCTCGCTCATAATTCCAGCCCATCACCGGTAACAAAAAATTTAATCCCGGATGCGCCAGAGGAGGCGAATTGCACCAGAATCCATTGGGGCCCACCAGACGGGACTCGTACATTCCCCCAAAGGGAAAGGTGTAAACCCACACCTCGTGAATTTGCCCGTTGTTACGTTTTTCATCCAGATTGTAATAATCTACCATCCCTCCGTAGTCGAAACCAACCCGCCCTTCATCTTCTGCCAGATACTGCAAATGCCCGGGAACATGGCCGTACAACACGCCATGGGAGGGAGTAAAGAAATAGCGCAGGGTATCCAGGGAAATGTATTGTCCATCCAGCGTGGTAAAAATGAAATCGCTGTCGTGGGTCTCGGCAATCTCGTAAATGATGGTGCCATCCGAGGCCTGGTAAAAATCATCGATGATCTCATTCACCAGGATGGTGGGATTCTGCCAGTTCCAGAGTTGATGAATGCGTTTATTGTTCACCGTGTCAATCACCGGATCTTGAATAATTAAAGCCACTTTAATCACCTGGGGTGCAGCGGGAGGAGAGGAAAAATTCGATACCACAGAAACTGGGGCCGTTCCCTGCAAAGCCCCGGAAGGGATGCGCACCGTAACGACGGTATTTCCCAATGCCTCCCCATGCAACACACCAAATTCACTAACCGTTGCAATGCTGTGATTTCCGGTATCCCAGATTAACGGATCGCTCAAGGTGTAAGGATACAGATGATTGTTCTCATCGACAATTTGCACTTTTAACTGGAGTGAAGTACCGGGCAACACTTTAGGAGGATAAGGATAAATGTAAAGGGAATTGTACGTAATGCTTCCCTGAAGAACCCATTCCCCAATCAAAATGGTGTTTTGCGTCGTTTCCAATCGCAAACGTACGTATTTAAACTGTACCTCGCCAAAGGCCAGAGAGTCCCAGGCAAATACAGGATGATTCTGATGATCCACCAGCAACTGGTAACTACCTATTCCCTGGTTAAGATCATTCAAGGAATTCGCTGCTTCCAGAGTCCAGGTACCCGCCGTCCAGAGAAACACTTTACTGGCACGAAAGGAAACTGCTTCTGCAAAAGAAAGGGTGATAATCAGAGAATCGCTGTTCTGCACCCCCGCTTCGGTTAATGGATTTCCATCGAAAATTTTGGGGAGAGAATCCACGGTAAGGGCAGGTTCCACTGTGGCCTGCACCGTGCCTTCCTGCAGCATCTGGTAAATTGGTACAGGTTGCTGCACCACAAGCTGTGCCCTAAGGACTCCCGGTGCAGCGAATCCTACAATCATCAAAAAAATAAACACAAACACCGATTTTGGGAAACCCATGATTAAACCTCATTTATTTCGTTTATAGTGAATGTCACTCATTTCTTTTAACCGGGCAGCGCTCCACTCGGGAGTGATATCGCGCTGGGGATTGGCCAGCATTTCGTAACCCACCATGAATTTCCTGATGGTTGCCGAGCGGAGCAGAGGCGGATAGAAATGAAAATGCAAATGCCACTCCGGATGTTCTTTGCCATCGGTAGGTGCTTGATGAAATCCCGCAGAATAGGGGAAGGATACCTGAAACAGATTATCGTACCGAATGGTGATTTTCTGCAGCACCTCCGCCAGTTCGGTGCGTTCCAGCGGTGTTAGTTCGGCCAGGTTCGCTCGATGCCTGCGACTGATGACTAACGTTTCGAAGGGCCATACTGCCCAGAAGGGTACAACCACGATGAAGCTATCATTTTTTAAAACCACTCGTTCTCCCAGTTGTTCTTCCAGTTCCAGATAGTCGCACAAAAGGCAGCGTTTCTGGTTGCGGAGATATTTTTCCTGCTGCCGCTGTTCTTTTTCTGGCTCTACCGGCAGGGAGCGCTGTGCCCAGATTTGTCCATGGGGATGGGGATTGCTACATCCCATCATTTCTCCTTTATTCTCAAAAATCTGGACGTAATGGATTTCCGGGAGCGCCCCAAGTTCCTGGTATTGCTCGACCCACACATCCACAACCGCTCGCACTTCCGGGAGGGAAAGTTCGGGGAGGGTTAAATCGTGACGGGGGGAGAGACAAACCACCCGGCAGATTCCAGGTTCTCCCCGGGCATGCAGCAGATTGCTCTGGCGATATTCCCGAACCGGTGTATCGGGGAGCAAAGCGCTGAAGTCGTTATCGAACACGTAAACACCTTTGTACATCGGATTTTTCTTCCCTCCGGCGCGGGAGTTACCAGGGCAGAGGTAGCAGTTGGGATCATAGGAAGGACGTTTCTCTTCCGGAAGAGCTTCCACCCTGCCCTGCCAGGGGCGCTTCGCCCGTTGAGGAGAAACCAGCACCCACTCCCCCGTTAAGGGATTGTAACGCCGGTGGGGTTGATTTTCAAACCAGGTTTCCATATCCAGCTCTGAGGTCAATTTTTCTTACGCAAATTTTATTTATTCTGATACACATCGATCAACACTCTGGCCATGATGGAATCCCAGATGTAGTTGGAGGGGCATTCCTGCACGGGGAAATCGGGACTGTAGGATTCCCAGAAGTGGTGGTTGCGGGAGAGCTGGGTGGTCACCGCCAGCATCATCTTGTCCGCCACCTGTTTGGCCAGATCGTGGTACCCGTAATTGCGCAGCCCCTGGAATACCATGTAATCCCACAACAGCCACACGGGACCGTTCCAGCGGCAGCAGCCATCCACGAAGGGAGTGTAATTGGGGTCATCCGCCGCCAGGGTGGGAATTCCGTAACGGCGCCAGAAGGATCTGGGATCGGTCAGGTGCTGAATCAACCGCTCGGCGCGCGCTTTCGGCGCCACCCGCGCCCACAGGGGCAAAAATCCAATGATTTCCTTGCGCTTCAAACTTTTCCCCTCAAATTTGAAGGAATTGTCCTTCATGGCCACATGGTAGTAAAATCCGCTGGAATCGTCCCACATGTAACGGTTGATTAAATCGGCCAGTTTGCGGTATTTCTCCTGCCACATCCGGGCATCCTCCCGGTAGCCCAGCTCCTGCGCCATTCGGTGCAAATAAAAGACCTCGTTCGCCACCTGGGTGGTTAGATCCAGCGCATCCAGTTCATCGGATATGTCCCGCCCCTCGTCTTCCCCCTCAGAAAACAACTGGAACACCACATTCCAGCCGTCCCGCACGTTTTCGATGATGCCGTACGGTCCCCACTCGTACATGCCATCGTGGTCTTTGTCCCGCTCCCGATCCAGATAGCCGATGTACTTCTTGCCGGCCTGGTAAACGGTTTTCAGGAAATCTTTATCGTGGCTCACCTGGTAAATTTCCCAGTTGGTCCAGGAGAAGAATGGTGCCGAGGTGGTGCCCAC
>JALXCH010000315.1 GCA_026991005.1 Calditrichia bacterium
TGAGAATGCCATAATCTTTAGACTTCATTGCTGCTTTGACACCACCACACTCATAATGTCCTGCTACAACGATATGTTTAACCTTTAGATTCACAACAGCATAATTGATAACAGACATTGCCGACAGATCCAGATTCGATACCATATTTGCAATATTTCTGTACACAAATATTTCACCCGGCTCTGCTCCCATCAAAGTTTCGGCAGTGACCCTACTATCGGAACATCCGATAAACAAGACCTGAGGATATTGACCTTTTGCAAGATTTTTAAAATAGTCTTTATCTTCAAAAAGTTTCTCTTCAACCCATTTTTTGTTGTTTTCAAATATTTTTTGTATTTCCATAATAATTATTTACGGTAACTATTTACGAGATTCTTCCCCATGATTTAAAAAGGTGTTTATTCTGTTGAACATATTTTTTCAAGCGAATATTTTTATCCAATTTCAATTCAGTATCTTCTTCCAGAATTTTTTGACAAATCATCCTTGCTGCGACAAGAATATTCTCATCTTGTGTCAAATTTGCTAATTTTAAATCAAGCAAACCGCTTTGTCTCAATCCTTCGATATCACCCGGACCTCTCAGCTTTAAATCTACATTTGCAATTTCAAAACCATCATTGGTCATCACCATTGTTTGTAATCTGGTTTTCGCTTCATTTGATAATTTGTAATCGGTCATCAAAAAACAATATGATGCTTCACCACCTCGCCCTACCCTGCCACGTAATTGATGCAGCTGTGACAGACCAAACCTGTTGGCATTTTCGATTATCATCACAGTTGCATTTGGAACATCAACCCCTACTTCAATCACTGTGGTACCAACCAAAATCTGTGTTTTACCCTCTTTGAACCTGTTCATTTCATAATCCTTGTCTGCGGATTTCATTTTGCCGTGAACTATGCTCATCTGATACTCCGGTCTTGGAAAATGTCCCAGTAATCGCTCATATCCATCCTGAAGATTTTGCAAATCAAGTTTTTCCGACTCTTCTATCAATGGATATACAACATATATTTGTCTGCCCAATGCTATTTGTTCCTTCATAAACTTTATCAGACCCGGTCTTCTATTATCATAAAGGTGATAGGTTTTTATTTCTTTTCGACCGGGAGGTAACTCATCTATTTTCGAAACATCCAAATCACCAAAAACAGTCATGGATAGAGTTCGGGGGATAGGTGTTGCTGTCATTACCAATACATGTGGAGGATACTTCTTCCCTTTCATCCACAATTTTGCTCTTTGCTTCACTCCGAATCTATGTTGTTCGTCGATGATCACCATACCAAGGTTATTGAATTTGACCCATGATTCTATCAAAGCATGTGTTCCTATCAGGATATTGATATCTCCTGCTTCCAATGCATTCAATATGCTGTTCCTTTTCTTTCCTTTGACACTACCCGATAAAAATGCGATATTCAGACCAAGTCCTTGTATCATATTTTCAATAGAATTGTAATGCTGCTGGGCTAAGATCTCCGTTGGTGCCATAATACATGCCTGAAATCCATTATCAATAGCGATCAGAATGGTCATCAAAGCAACAATGGTCTTACCGCTACCTACATCTCCCTGCAATAAACGATTCATTTGAAT
>JALXCH010000316.1 GCA_026991005.1 Calditrichia bacterium
GTTTATTGTTAAATGAATTCTGAAGCTCTGATTTACGTTGGTTTCAGGGTTAAAATTATTTCATTTGGAGGTTCCATGAAAAAAGTTATATTAGGTTTCGCACTGTTGTTTTTCGCATCAAGCTCTTTTGCATCCACCTGGACTTGCTATCGGTATGTGGGCGGTCATCCAACTGGAACATGGGTCAAAGTTCAAGCCAGCTCTAAAGCTGAGGCAGAGAATAAAGGCTATGCTAAAATGAAAAATATTGGTGGTAGGATAGATTACGCGAAGTGTAAATAATCCCGATTAAGTTTCAATCTGTAAGTTATTGAAATAAATTTTACTTCAATAACTCCGGTCGATATTCGAAATGCATGGTGTCATAATGATACCACTTGCCGCCCCAGATAAAGCCATATTTTTCGAAGACATTAACGATTTCAATTGGTATGCGATTGTGGTATTTGTATTTCCCTTTGTTCCATCTCCAGTACGCGGAGTATTTGACGTTGATGTCGATTGCCGCACCGAAAGAATGAACGCTCAAGCGTCTTGTACCGGCAATTTTCCTCCAGGTAAAAGTACCACCAATGGGAGTCAGGAATTTTTTGAGTTTTGGATATTTTTTTAAGTCACGTTCGACTGCTTTAAGAGCACGGTGTACATTGTTGACTGTTGTCACTCTCACATTCCGACCAAACCATTTAATCGTGGTCAAATGCTTTCGAACCTCTGCTGAAGAGTTTCCATACATTTTTCGGAAAAATTTCTCATTGCGATATCGTCCCGGATCATAGTCTCTGGATGGATTTGGTTGTTTTCCTTTTAGGTAGGGGAGGACAAACATATCCTCTATATCAGCATTGACCAACTTTTCTTTGAGTGTTTTCTTTATGTGGTCATCATAGCGCATTTTTGTGCTATCTTTCCACACTACGTATCCATCGGTACATGATTTCAAATAGTCAGGATATGCCTTGACTAATTTGGTACACCCTTTTGAAGAGGATTTTCCACTGTACGAGAATGGTTTAGGCTTGGGATGATGTGTCTCATGGCTATTGCTTATAGGTTTCAGTGTCATATTCTCGTGTGGCAACTTAAGCTCTTGCCCTATTTTTATTAGGTCACTGTCAGCTGGAAGGTTATTAAGAATCTTGATCTCTTTTTTTGTCGTGTGATTTAATCCTGCAATTTTCCAAAGGTTATCTCCCTGCTTGACTGTATACGCTGATATACTTGTTGTTAAAAACAGCAAGAAGATTATAAAATGTTTCGCCATCATCTACCCCTTTTGTATGAAATATATATGGATTATATAGTTTTCCTGACAAAATATCAAGAAGTGCCAAGTCAATGCCTAAGGTATTTATGCTTAAGCCTTTTTATACGTGCATAAGCACTGTCAATACTGTTTTTTTCTATAAGGCCTTCATTTACCATTTGCATGATTGTGTCAACAAGTTTGCGTGGGGTTGCTATACTTTTTGGGTTGATTTGGTTTCCAAAGAGCAATATGTCATTACTCGCTTCTATCGCAAAAAGGATGGTTTCATCGAAGGTGTATTTTTTTCGAATTGCTCCCATCTGCAGATCGTCTGTTATGATGACTCCAGAAT
>JALXCH010000317.1 GCA_026991005.1 Calditrichia bacterium
CTTTAATTCCGAAATCCCGGCAGATATTTTGCAGCAAATTTTTAGAAGTAATTTTGGTGTTCACAATAAGGGAAATTTTCTGATTGGGTGGAGAACTCTGCAAATACGCCCGAATTACCGTGGTTTTACCGGAGCCCACCTCGCCAGTAAGCACAATAAAACCCTTTTTATGCTCAATGCCAAACTGGATGCGAGCCAGAGCTTCTCGATGGCTATCGCTCAGAAAAATAAAATCGGGATCCGGTGTTAAATTAAACGGATCCGTTTCCAATCCAAAAAATTTCAGATAAGTTCCGTCCATAAATCCCTTTCGTTAAAACTTCGGAATATAACTCCCATGTCGATACAAATAAATCGTTCTTAAATATAGATCCAGCGGTGGTAAAACACCTTCCCACAACTGCTTCAGGAAGTCCATGGTACTGGCAAAAGTAGTCTTTGGCACATAGATTAAATCGTACGGTTGAACGATGAGATTCTGTGCCAGAGCCTGCTTCACATCGTTCAGCGCCAGGTTGAGGCGATACACGAAGAAGTCTCCCCCACTCCCCTTGCGAATGAGGTAGATATTATTCACATGAGCTCCGCGGTCGAATCCGCCTGCCATGGCAATGGCCTGCAAAACGGTGAGGTTCTTCTCGTACTTGTGGCTCCCCGGCACCTTCACCGAACCCAGTACGTAAAAATTAACGGCTCCAAATTCCCGCACAAAGACGGTAATATCAGGGTTCTTTAAAATTTTGCGATACACCTGCAAAACGGTATCGCGCAGTTGTTCTGGGGTTTTCCCCATCACAAACAAATCGCCAATTTTCTGCAGAGTAATGCGCCCGTCGGGACGCACCCGAACGGTTTCGTTAAACTCAGGATGGTTGAAGAATTTTACTTCCAGGAGATCGTTGTACCCAATTTGATATTCCGGAAGCGGGGCAGAAAGCCCTTGTTCCGCTGCAGGATAAGAGAAACGCACCACCTCCTGGGGTACCGGAGGCTGGGGACGATTTCCCGCACATCCAACCATCAAAATAAACAACAGAAAAAAGATGGTTCTGGAGAAGCTTTTTCGCGAGCGAACATAAACCGGAATTAATGGAGGTAGAAAAACAGGAAAAGGTAGGATTACCTGAAATTTTTGAAGAAGTTCTTTAAATTGGCGAAAAAAAAACAGTGTAGCTCTTCGAATCATTGCTTCATCCCTGAAAAAGTTTCGCAGTTCCTTTTGCGTTCACAAACCAGTATAATAATACAAGTTTTCCTGAGGCTTCGCTTGATTCGAGTCACAAGAAAATAAGAGGGTTTTCTTATTGAAAAGAAAGGATTTTTTTAGCAAAAATTGTTTGAAATAACACCCTACCACTGGCTGGCTGGGAATACCCCGGCAAAGTTTTCCCCATACTTCATTGCCGGGAGACACCGCTGGGCCACAATTCCCCAACCTGGCGTAAAATTGATCTTTTTCTTCCCGCTTTATATCAGATCCACTATGGAACCGAAATCAGGATCAAAGAGCCGTTTGTAGGTGCGAATGGCAAATCCATCGGTCATCCCGGCGATCTGATCGCAAATCAGGCGAATTCGGCGCCGGGTATCCTGTTCCCCGCGCACCAGAGCATCGGTATCTTCCGGAAGAAGTTTTAACGGTGCAGGACGGGAATAATTTTCGGTAAACGCCCGAAAGAGGCTTTCCAGAATAAAATCCCATTTAAAATCCAGCTGGTGCAATTGCGGGGCGCGGAACACTAAATCCGTAGCCAGCCACTGATAAAGTGCTGCTTCCTGCCGCACCACCTCCTCCACCACCAGCCAAAAAGCATAGCGATGGGTACGAGAACGCATGGGATTTTCCACTTCCTCCAGTCGAGAGGCGCGGATGAAATCCCCGATTTTCCGGGCAAAATCTCGCTCCACTTCCTCGCGCTTCATGGAATTGAGCAACTGTTCCAACCATTCCGCTTCAATTCCCGTTAAGTGATTCTCAGCCGCCCAGAGTTCCACCCGCTTTGGTGTAATAAATCCCGCATTCACGCCATCAACAATGTCGTTCAGGGAGTAAGCGGTATCATCTGCCCAATCCATAATCTGGCATTCAATGCTCCGGAAGCCATTGCGCTGCTCGGCTTCCGGGAACCAGTTGCGGTAGTCTGCACCATCGAAAATGAATTCCAGATAGGATTTCTGGTCATCATACAGAAAATGGTTCCGGGGATTAATCAGCTCCCCAAACAGCGCTTTGTATTTCATCACCCCATCCAGCAGGGCGCGGGTGGGATTCATGCCGCGCCGCTTTCTGGCATCGGTGTAAAAAATTTCGGTGAGCAGACGCAGCGTCTGGGCGTTTCCTTCAAATCCCCCGAACTCTCGCATCAAGCGGTTCAGTGTGCGCTCTCCGGAATGTCCAAAAGGGGGATGTCCCAGATCGTGCGCCAGACACACGGCTTCCACCAGATCGGCATCAATAAAAAAATAAGCATTTAAGAAGGGACTTTCTTCCCGCAAATAATTGCAAATGGAACGCCCGATTTGTGCCACTTCCATGGAATGGGTAAGACGGGTGCGGTAAAAATCGTACTGCCCGGACATGAAGACCTGGGTTTTGGCCTGCAGGCGCCGAAACGCCGAGCTGTGGATGATACGATCGCGCTCCCGCTGGAACGGTGTGCGATAATCCAGCGGAGAGGCAGGCTCCAGAGTTTCCAGATCGAATGGCGAATAAAAATCATTGCGCATGGGAAGCTCCTTCTGTTTCGATACGCTGGAGGGGAAGGGAGAGCGGTTCCATTAATTTACCCACGGGATAGCGATTGAAATGCTGATCCCAGAAGGGAGAACGGCGGTAGAAAAACATCAATCGCTGGTAGGGATTGTGAGCGAAGGTGGAGTCGCTGGCCAGTTTTTGCTGGAACTCCTTCCGGAGTTCAGGATTTTCCCGCAACATCTGGCGCGCCAGGCGTTCCATTACGTATCTTTCGGCATACTCCTTTCGTTCGAACAGCACATCCCAATAACCCCAGGAAACGAAGGAATCCGGTGCCCGGGGCTCCAGCAAATGCACAATCACCCGATTGGTGCGCTGGTTCAGGGGAACGACGACGGTTCCTGCCGGGTAAAAACGGCTTTCCCGAACGGGTTCTAATTCCACGCTCACGGGATGATGCCCCTCGTAAGGCGTTTGCCGCCACTGGGCATGCCGAAACCGGTAAGAGGTAACCTGCAGGGTGGTGTCTCGGGTGAGCCGGTAAAGGTGAACGCCGTGCAGCCGCAGTCTGGAAATCTGAAACTGCCACTCCCGGGGAATGAGGTAAGCGTACGGAACCCAAGCGGAATCGGTTACCTGCAGATGGTTGAAATAGGGCAACCGGTAGGTTTTGGGACGGTCGGAGTGGTAAATCACCCAATCCGTGCCAGAGATTTCGCTGGGCACCTTCTCGAACTCCACCCCCAGAAAATCCACCCAGACGCTATCCCGGTAGGAGGTGGTAAGCCGCAGGGGCAATATTTTACCCGCTAACTGACGCGCGGTCAGTTCATCGCTGCGGTGGTTTACCTGCTGGAGTTCCTTCCCGTAGCGCGAAGCAAATTCCAGAAAGTGAGTGAGCAGATGGTACACTGCGGTCACCCGGGTATGGTAATCCTTAAGCATGTGCGTTTCCACCAGGTAGAAAATGCGATTCTGCACCGCTCCGTATCCAGTGGAAAAGCGGGGAGTGGCTGCGCCCGCCCGAAGTCCGCTCAATATATTGTTCCAGTCACGAAACATGATGTAAGGGAACATGGGAAATCCGTCCGCTTCCATGGCAAGGTTGAGGAAGGGCACCAGCTTCTCGGTGGTAAACTTTCGCAGCGGAGCTGCCACATGGGGCCCGTTCTCCACTCCGTAAGTCACCACATACTGGTAATCTGCTCCATCGGTGACATGGACATCCACCAGCAAATCGGGCAGCCAGCGGTTAAACAGCCCCAGCCAGGCCTGCATTTCCGGTGCATCCGCCTTCAGGAAATCCCGGTTCAAATTGAGGTTCTGGGCCGTCACCCGCCACCCCATTTCCTCCGGCCCATTTTGATTGATGCGATTGTACGGCCCGAATCGTTCGTGCCCATCCACATTAAAAATGGGGATGAACAGTAAGGTCACGTTATTCAACAGCTCCCGGCGCTTTCCGTAAATTGCTATATCCCGAATCAGCATCAAACCGGCATCTTTCCCATCGATTTCGCCGGCATGGATTCCGGCCTGAATCAGCAATATGGTACGGCCTGCTTTCCGCGCTGCCCGGGGAGTGGCAAGCCCTTCCCGATCCACAATGAGCAAAGGTAACGCCCGGCCCTGGGGAGAAGTGCCAAAGCTGCGAAAGGTTACCAGGGAAGAAGCCCGGGCTAGGCGCTGGCAAAAACGAACCGTTTCCTCATAACGCGGAGTACGTCGAAAATGGGATTTTTCGAAATAGGTTGTCCAGTCCGTTTGCGCACTTAAACCGGAGAACATCAAAACAAGGAAGAACCCAATTGTAAACTTCATTTTTCGAACCTGATGTTTTTTTGAAATTTCACCATGAAAACCGGGAATTGCAAATTGCAAAAAAAGTAATGTAATCCTTGTTTACCGGCTGGTCACAAGGAAGAATAGGCGAACAGTGAGAGGCCAAACAGAAAGGAAAACCCGGTAAATTTTTCCGTTGTATTCACTTAAATTCTTTCCTAAATTTGCCCCGCTCGAAATGCCCCCGTAGCTCAGTGGATAGAGCAATGGCCTCCGGAGCCATGTGCGCTGGTTCGATTCCAGCCGGGGGTACAAGGTTCCGGTAAACGAACCGGAAGAATTTTTATTTGACACAATGGGGTTCATTTACTAAATTTGTGGTTGAATTAACGAAGAGAGGACGTAGAAACAGATGGCGCATCACAAGTCAGCAATAAAGCGGATTAAGATTGCCGAACGAAATCGCAGGCGGAATCGATACTATCGTTCGACTATGAAAACGATGATGAAAAAGGTGTTGAGGGCTGAGACGAAAGAGGAAGCGCTGGCTGCTTACAACCGGGCAGCCTCCATTATTGACAAGATGGTAGTTAAAGGAATTATCCATCGAAATATGGCAGCGAACAAAAAATCGCGCCTGATGAAATTTGTCAATTCTCTTTCCTGATAAGTTCCCTCCTCAACCCGAAAGAAGCCGCACGCACCGTCCCGCCCAACTTCGCGTGCGGCTTCTTTATTTTTAAACCTCTTCCCCCCAGAATCAATTCCTTCCTCTCCACAAAAATGGATTTGCCTGCAAATCACTTTCGGAGTAAATTCCACCTCGACGATCCATAAAGGCATTCCGTTCTTCAACATAATTTCTCTTTCAATTCGCTACCAAATTCCAACATGGAAAATCCCATGGGCGGACAAACAATGCACAAATGGCTGGTATTTTTCCTGTTATTCTTTTCCGCGCTTCCCGCGCAAAATTTGCTCCTCTGGAACGGGGAAACCCCGAATATCGATTCCTGCCAGTTCTACTATGGCTCTGCCGATAGCCTCCACGCTTATCAGGGCACTTACTGCTTCCAGGGAATTCCCGACCCCTGGCATTCCCCGGGAATTAACTTACAATGCCAGGGGAGCTGGCGAGCCGACCTCTCCGGTTATGACGAAATCTGGTTCTATGCCCGTTGTAACCAGACCGGAAAGACATTCGATTTCAGCATCTACGGCTGGCCCCATACCAGCCGCGCCGTGAACATCGATCCCTACATTGTGGGCGGCGGTGGATTGGATACCGTGTACAAA
>JALXCH010000318.1 GCA_026991005.1 Calditrichia bacterium
CAGCAATTCTCTTTTTTCAGGATGTTTGTCCGCTTCGGAGATATCCACCGGCACCCAGCCACGGGTTTCATCCCAGAATTCCGCCCAGCAGTGGTAACCGGAAATTGACTGATCTCCGGGTTGAGCAGGGAGGGGAAATCCAATAATAAACCGTGCGGGAATGCCCAGCGCACGTGCCATCCCAATAAAAAGGGAATGGTAATCGGTGCAATTCCCGCGCCCCGCATCACAGGCGAACAATGCATCGCCGCGCCCCCAACCGGTTCCGGATTTGTCGTATTTCATAGATTGCAGCACATCCTTAAACAGGGCATGGGATAATTGGTACACACTGCTCTTCCCAACCCGATGCTCTACCTCCCGGGCACGCCTGGCAATCTCCCCATCGATGGGAACCAGACTATCCGGTTCCAGATAGCGCCGAAGTGTCGCACGCCCTCCGAAACTCATGCTGCGGTTGTATGATCCACCGTGCCGAACTTCTTTGCGGCGAAAAGCAAATTGAATCCGAATTTTCTGCCCTGCAAATTCCCTGGCAAGACCGCGCACAAACAACATCCGGTTACCATATTCCGGTTCGGTGGTTTGCCGAGCTATCCCCGGCGAATGCACCTTCAGGTTTCGTATTGTCTGGTAGCGGTTGGATTGGGGCAAAGGAATCCATACAAAAAGAGAATCCTGCCAGCGGGGAATGTCCTCAAACACAACCTCGTAACAAAATTCCATTCCGTGCCTTAAATGCTCATGCGGATTGTCTGCCCTGCTGGAAAATTGAATTCCCATTAACAGAATAAGAGACCCCATTATACCTGCGGATATAACCAAAAACAATTCCTTTTGCACTTTACAATTCCTCATCAAAATGAACGGAGAATTTTGTGACACTTGAAACTGCCCGTGAAAATATAATCCGGCAGGAATCTCCCGATTCCCACCGGTACGTATTATGGCCTATTTTACCGGGACACGTTTCCAGAAATTACCCACCTTCTTCCAGGTGTAGCGGGCTTTTCCGTCTTTTTTATGAAGTGTTATCTGGGTCACCATGAGGTGCTCCGCATCGGGGCCTTTCATGAAGATGTCCAGATCATAAGTGTGCCCATCCGCCGAGGCAAAATCCGCACAGGCGAAATACACATCATCGGAAATCTGAGCCAGGCGTTCCTTGTGCACCCTGTCCAGCGTGAGCAGAAGCGGTTTTTTCTCCTGAGCATCGTAGAAAAGGAAATAACCACCCTTCAATTTTGCTTCCTCCTGCACATACTGCTCGATGGCCTGAGCCAAACGATCTTTGGTGATTTTTTGAGAAGAACCGGGATGTTCTGCTCCACGGTGTGCAGGGTGTTCCGGGTGCTCCGGATGCTCCTGGGTAAATCCATTCCCCATTCCCAGAAAAAACGCCACCAATATTGCCAGGCTTACTATGTGAAACCGTTGCATATCTTCCTCCAGAATTTAGTACATCGATATATTAATTAGGACTCCTAACAATTACACCACAAAGTAATACCTTCCCGGCACTAATTCAAGTAATTTATCTTACAGTTTTAAAATTTTCCGGAATCGCAGGATTTGCTTTCCTGCTTTCTTTTATGCCT
>JALXCH010000319.1 GCA_026991005.1 Calditrichia bacterium
AGAGCGGCAATTATTTTTTAATTATTGCAAACAAACCATCAAACGGTTAAATTTTTCCGCTCAAATTGGCCCCAGTAGCTCAGCAGGATAGAGCATCGGATTCCTAATCCGGAGGTCACAGGTTCGAATCCTGTCTGGGGCACGGTGAAGAAAAGTAGATAAAACAGGAGACGTCGCATGTTAAAACCGAAAAAAAAGGTGAAGATTACCAAGAAAGAACTGAAACAGGATAAGTTTGTCATTTTTACACTGAAGGCGAAGGATTACATTGAGACCCATACCCGGTTAATTGCCCAGATTAGTATTGCGATTCTGGTGCTGATTGTGTTGATCACGCTTTACGTGCGGTCGAAGCACAATGCCAATATTCAAGCGAATGCTCTGCTGGGTGAAGCTCAAATTGCCCAGACTACCGGGAATTTACAGCATGCCGAAGAGGTTCTGAAACAACTGGTCGATGAATACGAAGGAACCCGAGCAGCCGGGGACGGATGTTTCTTATTGGCCAAGTTGTATTGGGAACGGAACGATACCACCAATGCCAAAACCTATTTCAAAAAATATTTTGAAGATTACGCGGATGATGATTTGCTCACGGCAGCTGCCATGGCGGGTTATGCCGATTGTTTGATGTGGGAAAAGAATCCGGCAGAAGCAGCACGTTATTACGAGAAGGCAGCGCGGGTGAGTAAAGATAATCCCATGACTCCCTCTTATTTGTATAGTGCTGCCTCGGCCTATTACGATGCGGGGGAATATCAGAAAGCGCGCGAGCTGGCGCAGGAATTGGTGGATAATTACCAGCATAGTACCTACAAAATGCAGGCCGAAATTTTAATCCATATGGTGGACGAAAAGGTCTGATGATTATCGAAAAATATTTCTTTCGTAAAAATCCCCGGAGATGGCTAAATCCGGGGATTTTTTTAATTATCCTACCAAATGATGTTTACAGCATGGGTTCGAAAGGGAATTTCATTTTCATTCAATTTCTTTAACATTCAAAGAACTTCAATACCGTGCCCCTGTCATTGCGAGGGAGCGTAGCGACCGAAGCAATCTCTTACTATGACCACAGATTTTCCACAGCATTCTTCGAATAACTCATATTTCCAAATATCCAAATGGATACTTACGTGATGAGCGGACGAGCTCTGTCCCGTTACTTCAAGACGGTCTTTTCAATATCTTCGATGTTTTTTTGATTTTCTAAAGGATTAGTATGTGACAGGAGTTTTGTTTCCCCTGTAATTTCAGTGATTTCTGCGTTATCTCTTTGTGGTTGCAAAAATCCAATCCTGTCCATCCGGTTTATCCTGTCTAAAAATTATTTGGAATAGCAACCGCTGATTGTGCGAATATGCCCGAATTAAATTAATTTCAAAATTTTAATTAATCAATTGTTTTTTCAGGAGATAAGTAGTTTCCCATCTTGCAGAATCAGGGTGTCGTCCACGCGCAGGGTGGGGCGGGTCATGATGCCATCCACATGGAAGCCCACATTTACCGTACCGCCCATGGAAACGTTATTCCCCAGTGCCAGATGTACCGTTCCTGCCACCTTCTCATCCTCTAGAATTTCGCCGGTGATTTGCGCCATGTAGTTGGTGCCCACTCCCAATTCCGCCAGATTTTTCGCCTGTTCGCCGACTCGAGCAATCATCTCTTTCAGCATTTCCGCTTCCCGACCGCCGGTTATTTCCACCGCATATCCGTTTTCTACCCGGATTTTCACCGGCTGGTCTTTGATCAATCCGATTCCCGCCATGGAACCATCCACCACAAAAATACCGCTGGATTTCCCTTCTTCCGGCATCAGGTACGATTCCCCGGAGGGCAGGTTGCCGTAGCTACCCGGTTTGGTAATCAATCCCGTGGAAGGAATGGCCTTGATCCCTTTGATGGGAATGGTGATATCCGTCCCGAATGGTGTGGTGAGGTAAGCCACTTCACCGGCATCCAGAATTTCGGTGATTTTGTAGGTTAATTCCGCAATGCGATGATAATCGGCACTCATGGTGCGAATCATCATATCTTTCGTGATGCCGGGAAGGGTGCCCACACGGGCACCGGTTTTGCAGGCTTCGCGCCGGGCATCGGTGTGAGTAAGCGATTTGGTAGTAGGGCAGAGCACCACATCCACCAGCTTCATCATCTCGGCTACCGGGGCAGGAGGTTCCTCTCCGTTTACTTCCCGCGCTTTCATCTCCAGCAAAAATGCTTCATGCCCATATTTCATTGCTGCTTCGTACAAAGCGTAGCCAATTTCCCGGCGTTCCGGGTCGGTAACAATCAAAACGTCTTCTTCCGGCTTTACCGCCATACAATCCCGTACGGCAATTTCCGCTGCTTTTTGTAAATCGTTCAAAATGATCTCCTTATTTTTGTGAACCCACGAAACAATTATGTTAAACGAAAAAAATTCTATCCCAGAAACTGTTTTTCAATTTTAAACCACCTGGAGGAAATCTGCAATGGTAAAGTGAAAAATTGGTTGATGCTAAAAGAGTAAAATCAAGAGAAATGGATAAAAAAGTACCCCTGCGCTGTTTAAGCAGTTCCACCAGATTTTGCAGAATAATAAAAATGGTAAACCTGCTCCGTACTACTAATTTAACTGAAGTAATAAAATGCTTATTTTGTAGGAAAATATAATCCAGAAAGATTTTTATGGACAAAAAAGTACTTGAAAAAATATTTTTTTTTTTTAATTTGTATACAAAATAAATAACAGTGATTAAAATGGTATGAAAATGATTAGCCATACAACCATTGTTTTTAGGAAATGGTTACATTTAAACTTTTTTAGCTGGAAAAAAATAAAACAACCACATAACGAAAGGAGGGATCATGAGGTTTTTTCTTACTTTATATTTGTTATTATTGTTTATTTCTTTCATTTATGCTCAGCCCGTACAATTTACTCCGGACATTATTGTGGATTCAACCTTGAACCAGGCATGGGGACAGAATATGCCGGTTATTGATGTGGATAAAAACGGAATAATCGGTATTGCTTTTTCCGGAAGTCAATATAATGGACCTTACTTTAATGACCATATTTATTACGTAACTTCCCATGATGGGGGACAGACGTTTAATTCCCATATAGATGTGGTAGGCGGTGTTTATAATTATGATGTCTTCCGTGATGCTGCTGCGGTAATATTTGACAATACCAATAATCCCTTAATTGTTTACAGTGAATTATTAGCCCCCGGAGTTTTCGGACTTATGGGGCGAAAATCGTATGATGGTGGACATGTTTTTCAGGACCCGGGATATGTTTTTGAGTCACCGGACGGACCTTTCTTTTCTTTTTTTAAATGGAAAAATGATACCATATATGCTTCCTATGACGCATTAGATTCTAAACCCGTTGTGTTAACCAGTTATGATGGTGGATATTCCTGGGCAGATTCTGATCCGGTTGATATTGGCAATTATATTGTGTTTTCCTTTCCGGTTCCGGTGGTTAGAACCAGCAATAATCATTTGGCGTGTTTCTGGAGCGGGCTCAAAAGTGCAAACGATACCGTGCGGGTATATTGCAGTGTTTCCCATGATGATGGCGAAACCTGGGATGCACCGATTTTAGTGGATAGCAGCAATGCCAAATTTATAAGCTGGCCCTCTGTTCAAGCCTATAATAATATGATTTTTATTGTTTATGTAGCGATATTATATAATAACTATTATGAAATTAGATTTACCCGATCGATGGATGGAGGATTAAGCTTTTTGCCGTACCAGACTCTTTACACCATGCCAGAGGGAAATTATGGGCATCCTTCTCCGTTTATGCAATTTAATAAACATGTGGGTATTTGTATAAGCTGGTATAATGATAACAATAAACACAAGGGGTTGTTATTTACCAGGTCAACTGATTTTGGAGAGACATTCGACTCGCTATCCATCGTAAATACGGGTCGACACTATGCTTCAAAAAATTACATGGCGGTTACGGATTCGGGTGAAATTTATATTGTTTCTCATAGTGTGGGTTCTCACAAAGTAGTTTTAAATAAAGCGGTGGTTCCGGTGATGATTCATTCGTCTGGTAATGATTATTTAGTTGTAAAAGAATTTAATTTGTGGAATTATCCCAATCCCTTTAATTCCGAAACAAGAGTGAGTTTTAATATTAAAAAACCGGCAAAAATCAAGTTTCGCATTTACAATATTCTGGGGCAAACGGTAAAAGATTTTCAATTTTATAAACACACCACGGGTAGGCAGGAGATTTATTGGGATGGAACAGATAAAAATGGTCGTTCGTTACCTTCGGGTCTGTATGTTGGTGAGTTGATTGTAGGGAAGAAAAGAGAGTTTATCAAGATGATGTTGTTGAAATAAAGCTGATTTTACGGGATATTAGAAATTTTTAACAAATCTTTTTTCGTTTTAAGAAAAATGAGCCCTGAGATAATGAGCAGGGCTCATTTTGCAATTTTAAGAAATTACCTCTCGGGATGATTCACCCATCCGGTGCATTCCAGATTTTCCTCCTCAGTTTCCTTTTTATAAATCCATAAGTCGAGAACCTTTAACAGTGAAATAAAAGTTTTAGCATCTGTTTACCCTTGCTTTTCAGGAAAGAGAAAAATTAATAAATCCTTGAGCAATAGAAATTAATTCGTATATTTCTTCTTTGTGCGAGAACCTGTGAGGGGAAAGAAGTAAAAGTGCGAGGTGCGACATGAAATGGGTTAAAGGACTCATTATTTTTTCTTTGTTCCTGAAACTGGTGGTGTTTGCAGAGGAACCATCCTTTAAAAAGTTAACCGTCGAAGATATTTACCTGAATTTAAATCTTTACCAAAAGTTACCCCGTGCTTTAAAGTGGCTGCCGAAAGGAAAGCAACTCTCCTATGTAAAAATAAGTCCGGATAACGGAGAACAGCAACTGTGGATTATGGATGCCAAAAGCCGAATAGCTCGTAGCATCCTCTCCAACAAGCAGCTCCAGGTGATAGAGGGAAAGGATACCCTGCAAATATCCTTGATGCGTTATTCCTGGTTTCCCGGAGAAGATGGTTTGTTGCTTCAGGATTTAAATGATTTATTCTATTACAGTTTCGACCGTAACAAAATTGTTCGCCTTACCCGCACTCCCGAAACAGAAGAGAATGTCAGCATTTCTCCGGATGGTCGCAAAGTGGCGTTTGTACGAAACAATAATTTGTACATTGTGAATGTACCCAGTGGGCAGGAAAAGCAATTGACATTCGATGGGGAAGAACATCTCCTCAACGGTAAGAAGGACTGGGTTTATCAGGAAGAATTGGGCAGTCGCGGCGATTTTAAGGGCTACTGGTGGTCGCCGGATTCCCGCAAGATTGCTTATTACCAGATGGACGATCGTCCTGTACCGGAATATCCGCTGGTGGATTTTAGTCAGTTGCACCCGGCGGTAACCATGGAGCGCTACCCCAAAGCCGGAGATCCCAATCCCATTGTGAAAGTGGGGGTGGTGAATGTGGAAACGGCGAAAACCGTGTGGTTGAACCTGGGAGATGACACGGATGTTTATTTCCCCCGGGTGTATTGGTTACCCGGCACCGGAGAGGTTGCTGTCATGCGCCTGGACCGCCATCAGCAGCATCTGGATTTTCTGTTTTGTAATCCCAGCTCCGGGGAAAGCCGGGTGGTGTTAAGCGAGTCCGATCCCCACTGGATTAATATAGAGGATTTTGTGTACTTTTTTAAGAAGAAGAATTGGTTCTTATGGGGCTCGGAGCGCAGCGGGTACCGACATC
>JALXCH010000320.1 GCA_026991005.1 Calditrichia bacterium
ATCCACAAATGCTCCAAAATCCACTACATTGCGCACCGTACCTTTCAGAATCATCCCTTCCCGCAAATCCTCAATTTTCAGCACATCGCTCTTGAAGATGGGTTTGGGCATCTCGTCCCGCGGATCGCGTCCCGGTTTTTCCAGGTTAGCCAGGATATCCTCCAGTGTGGGTTCGCCCACCCCAATCTCCCGGGCCAACGCAGCCAGGTCCAGCTTCTGGCGGCGGATTTCCGCCGGTAGCTCCCGCCACTGTGCCGGACGGTCCAGCACCTGAAATTTTTCCAGCAAGCGGTGGGTGGCCTCGTAGGATTCGGGGTGAATGGAGGTGTTATCCAGGGGATTATCTCCGTCCGGGATGCGCAGAAATCCCGCCGATTGCTGGAAGGCAATCTCTCCAATTCCGGGAACCTGCTTCAACTGCTCTCGATTGCGGAATTTGCCATGTTCATCGCGATATTTCACGATATTTTCGGCGGTGCGACTGGTGAGTCCGGAAATGTATTTCAGCAGGCTGGCGGAAGCGGTGTTCACATCCACGCCCACCAGATTGACCGCACTTTCCACCACCTGGTGCAGTGCCTCGCCCAGTTTCTTTTGATTTACGTCGTGCTGGTACAAACCCACCCCGATGCTTTTGGGGTCGATTTTCACCAGTTCGGCCAGGGGATCTAACAGACGCCGGGCAATGGAAATGTTGCCCCGCATGCTGGCTTCCAGATCCGGGAATTCCTTACGGGCGACTGCTGATGCCGAATACACCGAAGCACCTGCTTCATTGACAATCACATAGTGAACCTCCCTGCCGCCTGACTCTTTGATTTCGTGAATCAGATCGGCTACCAGCATTTCCGTCTCCCGGGAAGCGGTTCCGTTACCGATGGCAATCACATCCACGGCATATTTTTCGATGAGTCGCCGGAGAATGGTTTTCGCCTCGAACACTTTATTTTGCGGAGGATGCGGGAAAATCGTATCGCCTTCCAGATATTTCCCGGTCTGATCGATGACCGCCACTTTGCAGCCGGTACGGTAACCGGGGTCAATTCCCATGATGATTTTGTCCCGCACCGGTGGTTGCAACAATAAATTGCGCAGATTACGGGCAAACACTTTAATGGCATGGTCTTCGGCGGCTTCGGTAAGCATGTGCCGCACTTCCCGCTCGATGCTGGGGGCAATCAGCCGTTTGTAAGCATCGGCAATGGCCAGCTCCATCTGCGGGTAAAAGGTGGAATCGGGATTTTTGATGTACAGCTTACGGATTTCCTCCAGCATGGCCTGTTCATCCACATCGATGTACACCCGCAGGAAATCTTCCTTTTCGCCGCGATTGATGGCCAGAATGCGGTGGGGAACCAGTTGCCGAATGGGTTCACGGAAATCGTAATATAGTTCGTATTCGGATTGCACCTCGCCTTTTTTGGCCTCGCTGCACAGAAATCCCAGCCGCTGTGTTTTCTCGCGAATCACCTTACGCACCCTGGCATCGTCGGAGATGATTTCTGCCACGATATCCCGGGCGCCTGCCAGAGCCTGCTCGGGGGTTTCCACCCCTTTCTCGGTATCCACAAACTGCCCGGCACATTCCAGTGCCTCGCGATTTTCAATCTCCTGATCCAGCATCAGTTGCGCCAGCGGCTCCAGCCCCTTCTCCCGGGCAATGGTGGCACGGGTGCGTTTCTTCGGCCGGTAAGGCAGGTACAAATCCTCCACCTCCTGCAGCTTTAGGGAAGCTTTAATTTTTGCTTCCAGTTCGGGAGTGAGTTTGCCCTGCTCTTCTATGGATTTTAAAATGGTGGTTTTCCGTTCTTCCAGCATCCGCAAATATTTGATGCGCTCTTCGATGGCGCGAATCTGTTCCTCATCCAGCTTGCCGGTGGCTTCCTTTCGATAGCGCGCAATGAAGGGTACGGTGTTGCCCGTATCCAGCAGTTCCACCGTATTCGCCACCTGAAACGCTTTCAGGTTCAATTCCTGTGCAATAATCTGATAAAAATCTTTTTCTGTCATTCTGTAAACCTCTTCTTTTGCTTCTGGCGGGAACAAAAATAAGAAAAGAAACGGCTCATTTAAATGAAAAATGTAAAATCTCCAGGGCATTTTCTGCCGCAGGAATCTCTTCCTGCTCCTCCATTGTTCCATTCCGGTTAATTTCTGGCGGGAACTTGCAAATAGTAGGTAATGGTACCGGATAGAGTAAGTTTAAAAAGGAACAGGTGGCTGGAAAAAAAACTGCTGTAAAGTGGGTTTTCCGCGATTTTTGTTTAGTTTGAAAAGGAACAGGTTGCTGTAAGAAAGGGTTTTCCGGCGGAATTGAATTTTTTTGGAGAAGGAACAGCGGAAGTGTCCATAGGCATTTCCGTTTTTTCGTGGCATTCCTGCACCGCCCCGGTTAAATTGTTTCGCAAGTTCTTTGAAGTTCGGCGATTTCCCGGGGGAACCGGGTGGTGGTGAGGTTACCGAAACCGGAGCAATCAAAAACCCTCCGCCACCGGGATTATTACGTTGCAACCTGCATCTTTCCCACCGGATTTTGCGTAGTAAGCGGAAGTGAGCAGGAACCGGGAAGCTGGGTACCGAAGCATCCGGTGAAGAAAAGGAGGTGAGGCAGCAACAGGGCAAAAAGCAGGATACTGCCGGTGGGCGGTACGGAGGTACCGGGAAGGGGCTTGTACGGTTTTTCCGTAAGATGAGCACGGCACCCGAAATTGCCCTCGCGGTACCGGGGAGGGCAGCCTCCCGCCGGGCGTTCCACGCCGCCGGTGGGGGATTCACCAAAAATAATAAAAACAAAAAATTAGCGTGGTAGCAGCAAACTATGAATACCGAGAATTCACCGCGATTTGAGATTACCTTCTGGAAGCGTCTGCAGGATGCGCTGCGAGAGGGGGCAGGTAACCGGGAGAACGGTAGGCGCTTTGCTCTCTGTTTTTTGGGATTTGCCGCCTCGTTTTTGCTGCTGGTGAGCGGGGTGCTGTTTCTGGAACCGTTTTTTTATTTTGCGCTGATGGCGCTGTTTGTGTGCTGGCACCGGGCGAACCGGTTGTTTTTACGCATGTTTGCTCTGCCAGCGGAGCTGTATTTGCTGGTGTTTCTGGGGGTGGGATTGCTGGAATGGGGTGCTCTGGGAGGAGCGGAGGTTACGGCAAAAGGGGTGCATTTTTCGCCACTGCTGCTGGTGTCGCACTGGCTGAATTTGCTGGTGCTGGTGTGGGCAGGGGGACTGTTTTTGCAACAGGAGAACCGGGGACGCTTTGGGGTGATTGTGGCATACTGGCTGGTGTTGCTATTGGCACACAAGGGGATTTTTCCGGGACAGCCTTACAATACGATTTTGCTGGCCATTTTTCTGTTTCTCATTTTGTTGAAGCGTACGCGCTGGCTGGAGGCGCTCTCGCGGGTGGAGCTCATTCTGTATTTTTTTGTGGCGCTGGTGCTGTTTCTGAAAGTGCACCAGCCCGCTTACTTTGATGCGGTGCGCTGGGCAGATGCCGTGCGGAGTACCCGGCTGTCGGATTATTCCCTGCCGAAATTTTTGTTTTACGTGGCGCGAACTTACCTGCTGGTGCTGTTGGTGCGAATTCCGCTGGTGCTGATTTACAATTTTTCGCCCATCTCCCGGAAACTGCGCATTGCCACGTTCTTTCAGGCCACCATTCCCCAGTTTATTCAACTGGTGGTGCTGCTGTTTATTTTTTACCTGTTTATTTCCGGTTGGCAGGCAAATTTACTGCGTCAGAGTGTAGAAGAGACGGTGCACCGTTTACCCGCCCGTGTGGACTCTACCCTGCACGTGCGTACCATTTCCCTGGCGAAGCTGGATTCTCTTAAATCTTCTTCCGGTACGTTTATCCAGGAGTGGAAGAATTTTTTCTACTGGCAGGATACGACTGCGGGGCGATTGGTGACTTACCTGGGGTTACTGCCGCAGGATTCCCTCCATGCGGATAGTGCCTATCTGGTTCGAATCGACCGGCAGTTTCTGAACCACATTTTCCGGGAGAATCAATTCATTTTAGGCAGCGGGGTGGCGGCGTTTCGCTACCGTCCCAACCCGGTGATGATCCACCTCTACCGGTTCAGCTTCTGGCAGGCAGGCCCGTTTCGGATTAATCCCGTGGGCATCATTAACCCGTTCCTGACCCGCTCGGAATCCTCTCGCCTTCTGGCCTCGGTGCCCGGGCCGGTAAACGGATTGGCCGGGTGGGGAACCTCCGAAAATTTGTTGAACCTGCCCATTGTAGTGGGACGAGTTTTTCTGCCCACCGGGAGGCAAGATGAATACTTCACCCTGAACGTCTTCTACAATCTGGAAGAACTCGCCCGCTGGAATTTCATGACCCAGATACTGGTGGTGCTGGTGGTACTGTTTCTGTTGCTGAATGCGCTGGTAATTCGCCGGATGGTGCGATTCGGCAAGGAGATTAATCGATTGATTGTGGAGAAATTCCACCGGTTGCGCACCGGGGTGGAAGAGGTGGCATCGGGGAACCTGAATTACCAGATGCAGATTCCCGGGAACGATGAATTCAGCCAGTTTGCGGGGCATTTCAACCGCATGGCACGGCAGCTTCAGAAGTTTATGGAGGAAGCCAAAGAGAAGGAGCGGCTGGATCAGGAGCTGAAGATTGCCCATCGGGTGCAACTGGAGATGTTGCCGGAAAGGTTGCCGGAGATTCCCGGTTACCGCATTGCCGCGGATATGATTACCGCCAACGAGGTGGGCGGCGATTTTTATGATGTGTTCCCGCTGGACGAGCAGTGCTATTTTGTAGCAATTGGAGACGTTTCGGGTAAGGGGATGTCTGCTGCCTTTTACATGGCGCAGCTCATCAGCCTGATGCGCTTTGCCACCCGTTTTACCCGTGACCTTCCGGAAATCACCCTCCGTTTAAATGAGTACCTGAAGCGCCATGTACTGGATGCCAACATTTTTGTCACCGGCATCTTCGGTATTCTGGATACAGCCGGGCATCGTTTTCGCTTTATTCGCGCAGGGCACAATTTGCCCATGGTAGTGTCCCCGGGCGCTTCGGAACCGCTGCGGGAGGTTCGCACACCGGGCCTGGCGCTGGGAATGACGTCCCGTGCCGATTTTTTCCGCCGCCATACCCGGGAACACACCCTCCTTTTAAATCCCGGAGACATGCTGGTGCTTTACACCGATGGCTATCCCGAAGCTTCCCGGAAGCAGGAGGGCAAAGATGTGCTTTACGGAGAGGAACGGTTTCGGGAGCAAATTCAACAGTGCGCTACCCGGGAACCCGGGGAGTTTATCCACTGCCTCAAAACCGATCTGGAACGTTTTTACCAGAATGCTCCCCGTTTCGACGACCAGACGTTGCTGGTGATTCGGCGGGAGAGCACCTGAAAAAAATTCTTCCCGAAAACTTCCCCGTTTTAGAGGCTGTGAAAAAATGAAAATCAGAAGAATAATTAATCATTAACATGCATATTGCGATTTGCCATATTTATGTAAAACTGCGGCAATAAAAAACGTAAAATTATTTTTATTTCTACTGAATTTAGTGTATTTCTACGGACTCTATGACTACATCATTAAGTCAACAACACAGAAATATTTTTGTATCTTTGCATTTCCACAAACCCTAATATTCAAGGAAAATTATTAAATAATATTAATTTGCACTGTTTTTATTATAGCCACGAGCTTCAGCTCGTGGAACACTGAATCTTCCTTCTAAAATTAGGCTTTAGCCTAAAATTGGGCTAAAGCCCAATTTTTAGTGTGGATTTAGG
>JALXCH010000321.1 GCA_026991005.1 Calditrichia bacterium
CGAATACCGCGCTCATCCCGGCAATGATTTGCAAAATAACCGGCTGCATATTCACCGCTCCCACTGCCAGTTTGTACACCAGCACCGTAGCGATGAACCCTTTTGCCATGTCCACCAGCAACACAAATAAACCCGCTTTCCAGCCCAGCACCCGAAACACGTTGGTTGCTCCGGCATTCCCACTGCCGTGCTCCCGCACATCAATCCCACGCAACAGCTTGCCGGTAACAATCGCGGTGGGGAAGGAACCCAGCAGGTAGCTGATGGCAATCATCAAAATTAAACGCACCATAGAACACTCCGTGATGTGTGAACCTGATTTTGCCGCACCCGCATCAAAACCAAATGTGGTGCACCTGCCGAACGATCGGGTACGACACCCCATTCAAAATCGCCGTTAAAATAATAAAAAGAAGGTGCGGTTTCAACTGCAATCCCGTTCGGTGAGCAATTTCCCCAATGTCCTGCTAAAAAGTGGTAAGGTTATTTGCGGTAAGCTTCCAGCACCATGGCTTCCAGCATTTCTTTGAGCTGAGGTGAATCCAGTTTGACCATATCCACAAACTTTCCGGTGCGGCTGCGCTGGGAGGGCATACCAACAAAAAATCCGTTGTCGTCCTCCACAACCCGAAATCCTTTAATAATAAATCCTTCGGAAGTTTTAATATCTACCAGAGCTTTCACTTTTCCGTAATTTACTTTACGGATGCCGACAATTTCCATTTTATTTTCCCTCTTAACGATTTTTTAATGAATACTTGATCGGAGTGCTGCTCGATTTTTCCCAACACCTGCAACACCAAAATACACCAGAGTAGCATTTTTGAATTCGGCACAGGCGGTATCAAATAATCCCCAGCACCTCCTGTTTAACCCAGCCCACTTTTCCATCCGGCAAACTGATTTCCGCCCACTTATCGCGCACTTCTTCAATTTTTACCTTCACTCCTTCGTGCAGCACGAACACATCGGCGCTATCCTCATTGGGTGCACTTAGCACAGTAACGGAAGGAGCCAGGACCACCGCCTCATTGTGGATTTTCAGTTCCCCGATGCGCACGGAATAGACGTATCCCAGCAGCAAGAGCAACATGCCGATTAAAACAGCCAGATAGAGAGCTGTGCGGCGCAAGCGGTCTTTCCGGATAAACAACCAGCCAATGAGCAGCATCACCAGCAGTACCACCAGAGTGGGAATAACCCGGGTAAGCTGATGCACCGAAAAGAAGTACTTGAAGGCATCCCACCAGACAAACAGAAAAAACCGGGGAGGTTCTTCCACTTTATCTAAAATGCGCAGGTTGGCCAGCTTCAGGTTGTAGCGGATGTCGGGATCGTTGGGTTTCAAACGGCGGGCTTTTTCGTAGTAGAGAATGGCCTGCCCGATTTTGTTTAAACGGTAGTAGCAATTCCCGATGTTGTAATACAAATCGGCGCTTTCGTAACCCTGGGAAAGGATTTGCTGGTAATACTGCAGCGCCTCCTGATATTCCTTTTGCTGATAGGCCAGATTCCCCTGCCGGAACAATTCTTCCACATTATTCGCCAGCAGGGAATGAATGAGCAGAAAAAGGCTCACCCAGAAGATTTTGTGCATCCGAAGCAATGGTTTCTTCCCGTTCATTCTTGTTCCGTTATTAAATCGCCGTTTCTCTTTGTATTCCATTTTTACTTTCCGTTCCCGGATTTCCCGGTTTCCCTCCCCTGCTTACCAGGCTTTTCCCAGGAAGGAGAAAGCCGGTTCAAATTTACTCTTTAAAAATATTTCGCCATGCGCACCAGAAGTTTTTCGGCTCGCTGGTAGAACTGCTGCATCTCTTCCCGGGTAGGCGTACCGGGCGCAAAGCGACGGAAATCCGCTTCATCCAGACATTTCAGGAATTCTTCCGCCAGGGATTCCTCTACCTGGTATTCTTTGAGCAGTTTTACTACCTGCTCGCGCACCAGTCCCGCGGCGGGCTGATTGGTTTTGTCCGCCAGATA
Source organism: Calditrichia bacterium (assembly GCA_026991005.1). The sequence continues at coordinate 1,984 of JALXCH010000321.1, forward strand.
GCCCAGGAGCGCGCGGGACACTTCTCCGTAAAACGACGCCGCCTGTTCCGGTTGCAGTAAACCCCGCGCTTTTTTCAAACGGGATTTTGCCTGCCGATGCGCCTTCCGGCTGCGAGCGTAGCGCACATCGCGACTCATGCGATCCAGATGCACCCGATATCCCCAGGCCAGCCCCAGTACCAGCAAAGAGAGCAAAGGAACTCCCCAGAACCACCAGGTGGCGTAGGGCATGTGGCCTATCTCGTAAAAAGCAGGAATGTTATCTTTAATAAAGCGGATATCCTGCCCCAGTAACTTCACCGCCTCTTTAGCCACGTAACCGTCGCTGGCAATGGTGGTGGGCATGTTTTTCCCCGGAAGAACGTGCACCACAAATTCCGGTACTTCCAGAAAATGGTACTGCCGGTCATCGGGATTGAAATAGCTCAAGCGCAGAGCTTCAATTTTCAAATCGCCCGGTACCCGGGGAATGAGGACGTATTCGAATTCTTTATTGCTAATCACTTCCGCCCCGGTTTTGCTTACGGAACGGGTGATTTTAGGTTCGTACACCTCAAAATCCGGAGAATGCTTCAATGGCAATTCATTGAGGAATTTTAGCAAACCTTTTCCGGAGAGTTTGACTTTGTACGAAATGGCTTCGTTGGTTTTACAGGTCTGTTTGTCCAGAGAATAGTGGATTCTGAAATCGCCCACCAGCCCGGTAAAATCGGCTGGTTTGCCCTGTTCGGGTAAAGGAAGCACATTAATCTGGATTGCGCCGGAGCTAATTTTTTTGCGCACTACCTGCCCAAAGGGATCGCTGAAAAACTCGTCGAAAATGTCCATGGGATTGCGGCGCCTGGGGAGCACGGCTTCAATCATCATCTCCAGGGGAGAAACGGTAATCTTCCCGGGACGGGAGGGGAAAATAGCTACCTTGCGGATTTCCGCCACATTGTAGCGCACGCCGTTAACCGCTTCTGTGTAGATGCGGGGACGCTGCGGCTCCGGGAATTCCTCCACCCAGCATCCCACAGCTTCCGGCAGTTTGAGCACTTTGTTGTCGGTAATATTCACCCGAAAATAAATCTTGTAACGCAACAGCACCTGCTGATTTACATAGGCTGTTTTGCGGGAAGGAATAACTTTGAGGAATACGGCATTTCCCAGATTGACACTCTGTTTACGACGGGTGGTGCCTCTTTGTGAAGGGGTGGTTGTACGCGGTCGAGACGATTGTTTAACCACCTGCACGGTGACGCTGTTGGAACGAATCTCCTTCCCTTTGTATTTTGCCCGGGCGGGCCCAATGGTAAACCGCCCCACTTTTTTGGGCATCAGGATAAAAGAGTAAGTTTTGCTAGCGCTTACTTTAAAATTGACAATCTGGAAAGAAGAGGAGACATTGGGACCGGAGAGAATGGCAAACTGGCTCAAGTCCGGGAACTCCACATCCGGGAGGTTTTGCTGGGTGCCGGTAATTTCGATTTCATAAACAAATTGCTCATCTTCTGCCACGGGATTTTTATCCACCCGGGCGGTAAGTTGCACCTCGGCAGCCATTCCCGAAAGCGCCGCACCCAACAGGATTGTGATGACCAAAAGTAAAATGGAACGCTTTATTTTCATAGGACTTACCAATCTTTTTCCACCTGCCGTTTTCCCGCAGGAAGCCGCATCCGCCGCAGTTTCTGATTCTCTTTTTCTTTACTGCGTAAAGCGCGTAATATACGCTCGGCTTCTTCGCGGGACAGTGCTTTTTTCTTTTTCATCTGCTGCGGTTGAGCCTGCTCCTGCTGCTGCTTTTGCTTCTGTTCCTGTTCCCGGGGTTGATTTTGAGCGAGGGAACTGTCCTGCTTGCTCTGCTGCTGGTTCCGGGGCGATTGATTCTGCTTCTGCTGATCCTGGTTTTGCTTCCCCTGCTGCTTCTGCTGATTCTGCCCCTGCTGCTGATTTTGAGAATTGGGCTGATTTTGCTGAGGCTGTTTTTTGGCCATCTCTTTTAGCAGGGCGCGCACGTACTCCAGATTGTGTTTGGCATCCTGGTCGTCGGGATTTAAATCCAGCGCTTTAATGTAACTCTGAATCGCTTCCTGGTACTTGTTCAAATTGAAATAGGTATTCCCCAGATTGTAATACACTTTTTCGCGCAACTGCGGGTCTTCCGTTCCCAGAGCTTTCTGATATTCCTTTAGCGCATCTTCGAAGCGCTTTTTCTTATAAAGGGCTTCGGCCAGATTGTAGTGCCCCACGGGATCGGTGGGATCGTCCAGTTGCGCATCCTGAAAATATTTCAGAGCTTCGTCCCACTGCCCTTCCTGAAAGGCTTTGATGCCCTGGTTGGTTTTGCCGCGATCCACATCGGCCTGAACCGCCGAAGCCAGGAGAATTAGCAGAATGCTCAACCCGAACGCGAGATACTGTTTGCTCCCCTTCATTGTTCCACCTCCGCGGCCTTAATTTCCCGTAGGCGTTTGCGTTCCCCCAGAACCGATTCCAGTACCAGCAAAATGAGCCCCAGAAACAGGAATATCTGAAAGCGATCTTCAAACTGGCTGAATTTTCGGGTAGCTAATTCTTTTTTCTCCATGCTGGAAATTTCCTGATAAATTTTGTCCAGTTCGCTCTCCCCCGTGCTGCTAATATAGTACTTTCCGCCGGTTTCGAAAGCAATTTTCTCCAGGGTCAACACGTCCAGTTTGGTGGTTACAATTTGCCCCTGACGATCTTTCTTGTAGCCGATGCGATTCCCGTACTGATCGTACTCCGGAATGGGTGCTCCCTGGGGAGAGCCAATCCCGATGGTGTAAATCACGATTCCCTCTTTCGCCGCTTCTTTGGCGGCTTTCACGGGATCGCCTTCATGGTCTTCGCCATCGGTAATCAGGATGAGTACCTTGTGTTTGTATTCTTTGGTGACAAACGATTTCATGGCAGTGCGGATGGCGCTGGCAATGGCTGTTCCCGGCTGGGGAATGACATCGGTATCGATGGAGGAAAGAAACAGCTTAGCTGCTGTGTAATCCAGGGTTAGCGGACACTGCACAAAGGCAATTCCGGCAAAGCAGATGAGCCCGATGCGATCGCCTTCCAATTGGTCGATAAAGGTAGCCACTTCATGTTTGGCTTTTTCCAGCCGATTGGGCGCCACATCCTCCGCCAGCATGCTTTTGGAGACATCCAGCGCCACGAAAATATCCACTCCCTTGCGTTTCACCTGAATCAACCGGGTGCCAATCTGAGGATCGGCCAGTGCCAGGATGATCAGGGAAACCGCCAGGGTAACCAGCACCGCTTTCCAGATCTGCTTTTTCCGGCTCACGCTTCGGGTCAGCCGCTGAATCAGTTCCTCATCCCCGATGCGTTGCAGCAGCTGTTTCTTCCGCCGGAAGCTCCACACGAAAAAAGCAATCAGCACCGGTACCAACCAGTACAGATGGAAAAATTGTGGATTCGCAAACCTTAACACAATACAACAACCCTTTAAAATTACAAATTACAAATCCCAAATCCCAAATGACAAATCCCAAATGACAAATCCCAAATAACAAATTCCAAATAACAAATTCCAAATTTTCATTAACCGCAAAGAGCGCCAGGAATGCGCGAAACAGTTTCTTTGCTTCACCATTGCGCTCTGTGGTTTTTTAACCGCAATGGACGCAAAGGATTCGCGAAGTTCGCCAAGGGTTTTATTTTATGCACAGCATCCTGGGGACATTTTACATTTTACATTTTTCATTTTTCATTTAATCCTGTACCCTCTGCGGTTCAAAAATCACCTCCATCCACCC
>JALXCH010000322.1 GCA_026991005.1 Calditrichia bacterium
TGGCGCTGGTCAAGGAACGAGATGCCAAACGCATCAAGCTCAATTGGCAATTTACCATTCCTGTTGCTCGATGCAAGATGAATTCTCACTATCAGCGAGTCCATCCCGACAATCAAAAATATCAAGAAACTTAGTTTACGGAGTACTAAGTCCGGCGGCCAAGGCTGCAAAACTGGCAAACGCTGTCTTGAACGTTGGCTCAGCAGGCCTACTTCGGTAGTTGCGCATTTTTCTTGAATTTGCCAGGATGACTCGGTTCCAAACTCTGTTGGTGGCTTTTTTGCCTTCGTCAAACACGTCAGTTTCGAGCAAGAAAACACATTGAAACCTGGTGTTTCGACCTCCCTGACGAGTCGTATTATGTCTACCAATACAAGATAGAACCGAATCGCCAGGATTGGGAGGGAAGCGTATAATGCCATCAAGCATGATCTTTTTCTTTCCCAAATTGACAGGAGGCCCGATCATGTTCGAAACCTTTCTTTACATGGTGTTGCCGGTGATTGTCGTGCTATTATCCGGCTGGTATGTGTATGCCGGGCTCTTCGGCGGGATGTGCGAAGACGCCACAGAGGCCGTGGCGCACCGGTTCCGAAAGGGGGAAGCGTTCCTCCTTTTTCTGGTTCTCACGGCGCTGATGACGATAAGCTGGAACAATATCCTGCTTCTGCTGGGATCGCCTTTTTCGCTGTGGAATTTTTCGACCCAGGAAATCTGGTCCGCAGCGGCCCGAAAGCAACAATTCTTCCAGATTATCTTTCCCCGCATTTTCGATCTGCTGTGGCTGCTGGTGGCCATCGGCCTGGTGTATCGCACACAGACGGCGTTGGAAATGCTGCTGGCGAGATGCGGTTGTCGGTTGCACGGGTGGCGCTGGTGGGTGGCGCTGGGCGTTCCTATCTCGTTGTTGCAAATGCTTTTCAGCCAGGGAAACCTGCTGACTCGAATGGTCATCAGCCTCGTGCAGTGGGATGTCACCGCCTCCAACATGACGATCATTGGCTGGCAGATGGTGGGCAACCTGCTGGTGGCGGGCATTCTCCTTGTTTTGTACAGGTGGCTGCTCCGTAAATAGAACGCAGATGACGCAGAAAAAGCCGATCTACGCAGATAAAAACAGATAAAATCAGGATAATCTGCGATAATCTGCGGGCATCAGATGTGTCTGCGTTCCATTTTCATTCCTTATCGGCGTGCAGCCGCTCATGGCGTCTGCTCCGTAAATAGGGCGCAGACAAAGGTCAATGATTGATGAATAATGATTAAAGGGCAGAACGGTGTGGTTATCGCTTTGATCATCACTCATTAATCATTGAGCGCCTACTCATGCCGCCGAGGTTGTTTCCGTCAAATCAACCTGACAGGCTCCTTTGACAACGACTCAAATCCTTGCACGCCTTGTTGGTTGAGAGCGACGCTATCTGCAGCAAGATTCACCAGAACCTGTCAGGTTTGAGTGGGAAAAGACAACCAACTGGCATACGTTAGCAGTTACCTAACAAGGCGGTTTGATATTTCACCAGGCCCGGTGGTATGCTATCGTCCATGAATGACACCCGTCCGAAACGCTTGCATCCCGGCCGCTGGCTACT
>JALXCH010000323.1 GCA_026991005.1 Calditrichia bacterium
CGGTTGATGTCTCCCCAGGCAATGTGGTCTTTACTGCTGGGTTCTTCCACAAAAAACCGATCCAGAGGAGACCGCCCGGTTCGTTCTCCCGTTCGTACAATTAAAGCGCCGTTATTGGCCAGTATCCCTTCCCCTCGTACTACAGCCTGCTCAATCAGTTGTGCCGGATACGTGTTAAATTGGATTGACTTCCAGTTAGAAATACCCAATTGATGTAATTGCTCAATCTTATTGTTCATAAAGTCCTCCGCATCATATTAAAACGTTAGATAGACCAGGCATATTATAAAAAAAATCTTCGAAGTAGAAAACTGTTTTTAATTAAATCTCCGGAGGGAGTTTACAAAAAAACAGCCTGCCAGACTAAATCTGGACAGGCTGTTTCGGAAAGAGCCCATTTTTAATTAATTAAAGTTAACGGATGAGCATCATTTTTTGCATCTGGCGGTAAGGTCCTGCTAACAATCGCACAAAATAAATTCCACTTTTTACTTGTTCTCCGCGTTCATTAGACCCATTCCAGAAAATACGATAATGTCCAGGTTCCAACGTCTGCTTCATGAGGGTTACAATATGTTCTCCCAAAATGTTAAATATTTCTAATCGCACGGGTTGTTTTTCGTTTAAGTCGAAAGTAATGTAAGTACCGGGATTAAATGGATTGGGATAATTGGGATATAATACAGTACGTTTAGGGGTAAGTGCGTTAGGTGGTACATCGCCCGGGGGAGTAAAATTAATTTTAATTGTAGCTTCCTGTTTTTTAATGCCATTTACAGAAACAGATTCCAGCAAATAAAAATATGTTCCTTCAGCCCGAAGTTCATCGGTAAAATGGTAATTTTGTGGGACGCTGGAATTACCAGCTCCGGGAATGAGCTGACCGTTAATTTGAAGCCAGGTACCTTCTTTCCCTTTCTTTCGATATATATTAAATCCTGCATTGTCGATTTCGCTACTGGTTTGCCAGGCAAGAATTACTTTAAATCCGGATATCCTGGCTTGGAAAAAGCTTAACTGAATTGGGAGTGAGTAATCTTCACCGCCTTCCGGTGCAGAAATATAAGTCCAGGAACCGCCCAAACGCACGGAATATGTACTGGATGTTTGGTTATTTAACCGTACAGCCAGGTATTTTCCTGAAGGGATGGTAAATGCCTGTTCATCGCAGGCAAAGACGTACTCTTTAGAAGAACCGTCACCTGTCAATTGAACATCAGGTCCGGTGGGCACAAATCCATTTCCGCTGGGATCATCAGCATATCCAATCTCGATCTGAAAATATTGTGGACCCGGAGTATTCAAACCGGACGTAAAAGTAATTTTACCGGTCCAACTGGTACCCTGACTTTGATTACCGGCGGGATAGTCAATGTCAGTCTGGGTGGCAACGCCAAATGCCCATACTTTTGAGCTATAAGGAGTTAAGGATTGAGTTCCCCCTTCGACACCGAAATTTCCCTGTTTTAAATTGGGGTGATTACACAGCACCCAGAATTGCCAATTGTATTGATCCAAAGGAGATACTAAAGGATAAGAATCGTTCGCTCCACCTCCAGTATATGCTGTTGAACCAATGCCATCACCATCTGGATCATTTCCAGTATAGTCGTTCCATAAATTTCCAATGTAGTTCTTATAATTCACTGTAGAACTGTTATAACAATATCCAATTTTCACTGCAGAATTCCAGGTTATAGTGGAACTCCCGTTGGATGTATTTCCAAGGCTGTTGTTTTCCAAGGTGTTAAATGCTACACGACCGCCTCCGGAATTGGAGTTGATGTTAATACCATAATCTCCATTATCTTTGACAGTGTTAAATATTATATCGTTATAAGTCGCAACATTTTGCAACTGGATTCCGTTATGGGTATTTGATTTAACTGTGTTTTTCGCAATGCAATTGTAGCGTGAACCATCGCTTAAAATGCCATCGCCTCCGTTTCCGATCGCTTCATTGGAAAGAATGGTATTATAACCAGAATTTTGCCAGAGAAAAATTCCGTGATACTGGGTATTGTTATTACAAATATTATCGACAGCCAGATTTTCGGTGCTGTTGTCATAAAATTCCAGACCATGATTTGTATTATTAGAGCATGTATTCTGTTTGATGTAAAAGTGGCTGGCACCTACTAATGATATTCCCCAACCATTATGTGTACAATTATTGCTTAACAACGTGTCGTAAGAAGGTGAATTTGTGGCTATAATTCCATAACTGTTAGTATGGGAAGCATCCCATCCACAAATATTATTTTCGATGCGTGAATGATTAGTACCATTAAGGTGAATTCCGGCATATCCCTGAGTAGTGGCTCCATAAAGCTTTAATCCGCTAATCACAACGTTTTCGGCTATCACATCCAGCACATGATCTCCGGGATTGGCAGCTTTAAACTGGGGAGTAGTTGTATTGAGATCATAAGATAAAATTGTAACTGATTTGTTTATATTCACATTTTCTACATAATCGTCGGTTAGATTATCCCCATCATCCAGTACAAAAATGGTGTCAGAAGCGGCAACCGAGTTGATAGCATATTGTAATGTACGCCAGGGATTTCCCTGGGAACCATCTCCCGTAGCATCATTCCCTGTGGGGCTAATAAAATATTGGGCGCCCATACAGAGTTGATATAATGTGGCTAAAAAAAGAAAAATAAGTAAAAAAGTACCATCTCGCCTAAAAAAACATCGGTGCTGGAAACAGAATCGCATCGTTTCTCCTCCTAAGTTAATTGGTAATAATAAAATTGAATATTTTAATTAGATTAGAACGAAATACTTGATTTTATTTTATAAAAATACGGAAATTAAAAATGTGATTGGAGTCAAATGTCCATAAAAAACATATCCTCTTTAAACAAAATTTTATGAAATATTTTAGCGTATTATAAGGGACTTATTGAGTAAAATTTCAATATCAAACTTTGTGACTAAATGAAAAAAAATTTTTACCAGGAGTTTCTACCAATATGAGAAAGCCCCATAACCATTCAAAAATAATATTCTGATTTTTTATTGAGAGAACCAATTTCCAGGATAATGTCTGATTTGAAATCTGTTTTGATATAGGTGTTGTCCCGGAATATTTTTCACCTTCAACATGAAGATGCAAGTTTGGAAAATGCTTTTAAATTCATCAAATTATTCCTCGCATATTTTTATATAAGTCTTTCTTAAAGATTCGGTTACAATATGAAAAGTATTTTATTCCTTTCAATAATAATAAAAAAATATTGCAATACTATTATTCATTCTGTAAATTTGCAAGCTTTAATAATAGTATGGTTTTGCAGATTGAATTGGTTGTAAGGATATGTTTGAAGATTTAACGGCGAAACTGGAAGCGACACTGAAAAAGATACGGGGCCACGGGAAGCTCACGGAAAAGAATATTGCTGATTCGCTTAAGGAAATCCGGCGTGCTCTGCTGGAAGCGGATGTGAATTACAGGGTTGTTAAGGAGTTTGTGGAGAAGGTGAAGCAGAAAGCGCTGGGAGCCGAGGTGCTTCGCAGTGTAACCCCCGGCCAGCAAATTGTTAAAATTGTTCATGATGAGCTCATCGAACTGATGGGAAAGTCCCGCACGGATATTAAAATGGCGGGAATCCCTCCCACTATTATTATGCTGGCGGGATTGCAGGGCTCTGGTAAAACCACTTTCGCCGCTAAGCTGGCCAATTTTTTGCGGAAAAAAGGGCATCATCCCATGCTGGTGGCAGCGGATATTTACCGTCCCGCAGCCATTCAACAATTGCAGGTGCTGGGCAAGAGTTTGAACATCCCCGTGTATGCCGAGGACTCCCGGGATGCGGTGGCGATTTGCCGGAATGCGGTGAAAGCGGCGCGCGAGCAGGGACGAGATGTGTTAATCCTGGATACCGCCGGACGGTTACACATTGACGAAGAGATGATGCAGGAGCTGGAACGCATTAAAGCGGAGTTGAAACCGCAGGAGATTCTCTTCGTTGCCGATGGAATGACCGGACAGGATGCGGTAAATGCGGCACAGGAGTTCCTGCAGCGCCTGGATTTTAACGGGGTAGTTTTAACCAAAATGGACGGCGATGCCCGGGGCGGAGCGGCACTCTCCATCCGGGCTGTTACGCAGCGACCCATTAAATTCCTGAGTGTGGGAGAGAAACCGGATGCCATTGAGCCGTTTTATCCCGACCGATTGGCTTCCCGTATTCTGGGCATGGGGGATGTGGTGACCCTGGTGGAAAAAGCCCAGGAAGCCATCAGTCTGGAGGAGGCGCAGAAGTTAGAGAAAAAACTACGCAAAGAAGAATTTACGCTGGAAGATTTTTATAATCAGATTCAGCAAATAAAGAAGATGGGGCCGCTGGAACAAATTTTAGGAATGATTCCAGGAATCGGGAAACAGTTGAAAAACGTACCCATTGACGATAAAGCATTTGTACGGGTAGAAGCCATCATCAATTCCATGACGCCTGAGGAGCGGCGTCGGCCACAAATTATTAACGGGAGTCGCCGACGACGCATTGCCCGGGGAAGTGGCACCCGGGTGCAGGATGTGAATCAATTGTTGCGTCAGTTCGAAGAAATGCGTAAAATGATGAAGCGCATGAAACGTGGCAAATTCCGGGGCGCTTTTCCGCCCGGAGCACTACCGTTTTAGACAATGAAACATTAAAAAAATGGAGGTATAATTTGGCAGTTAGATTAAGATTGCGCAGAATGGGTCGAAAGAAACGTCCGTTTTATCGGATCGTAGTGGCAGATTCGCGTTCTCCGCGAGATGGTCGATTTATTGAAGAAATCGGATACTACAATCCTCTCACGCATCCGGCTACGGTGGAAGTTAATGAAGATCGTGCGCTGTACTGGTTGGGAGTAGGTGCCGAACCAACCGAAACCGTGAAAAGTTTGCTTCGCCGCAAGGGGATTATTTTGCGGTTCCATTTGCAAAAGCAGGGCCTTCCCCCGGAAAAAATTGAGGAAGAGATGAAAAAGTGGGAAGTGCTGCAACTGGAAAAACAGCGCAAACTGGAAGCGGAATTAGCGGCTCAGAAAGGTGGTACCCCAGAAGAATCTGTCCAGCCAGAAGCCGAGACCGAAAGCGAAACCACGGAAGCCGAAACACCTGCGGAAAGCGAACCCACAGAAGCTGCTTCATCGGAACAGGATGTAGCCGCCTCTTCGGATAATGCGGAAGCTGAAAAGAAAGAAGAGTAACCTTTTTACCTGGTTATATGGGTTAGCCGATAGATGAAGTGCTCAACTAACTAATGTGTAAAGGAGGAAAGGGTAATGAAAGAATTTGTCGAATTCATCGCTAAGCATCTGGTGGACAAACCCGAAGAAGTGCAGGTAACCGAAGTGGAAGGCGAGCGCGTCACGGTGTACGAACTGCGTGTCGGCGATGGCGATTTAGGTAAAGTGATCGGCAAAAGGGGGCAAACTGCAAAGGCAATTCGTACATTGCTGAGTGCAGCGGCGGCCAAAGTTGGCAAACGTGCCGTCCTGGAAATTTTGGAATAAAGGTGGATGTTTAAATAGGATGGGATTCGAGGGGAGTCTCTCCCTTCGAATCTTTGTTTATGAATGAAGAATATATCTCTATAGGTCGAATCCTTCGTGTGCATGGAACCGAGGGGTGGGTGCGGGTAGAGATGTATTCAGAAATACCGAATCGCCTGGAAGGGATTCGGGTTGTTTTTCTGGAAGCGCCCGGGGAACCGGAAGGTAAAATTATCAAGGAAATTCA
>JALXCH010000324.1 GCA_026991005.1 Calditrichia bacterium
CAAATTCCCATTACCTTTGGCGGGGTGGCTTGCTTTTACCAGGATCGCAGTGGAGTGGTGTGGATTGGAACAGTGGCAAACGGTTTATATGGCTATCATCCCGAGAGCGGGCAGGTGGAAGTGTTTCAGCATCGGCGTGAGGATTCAGGCACTATTAGTGGAAATGCCATTTTCTCCATCACCGAAGATCGTCAGGGGAATTTGTGGGTAGGTACTTACCATGCCGGTGTGAATCGATTGAATCGAAAAACCGGTACTATTACCCGTTTTTGGGCGAATCCCAAAGATACAACCTGCCTGAGTAACAATACGGTGTGGTGCCTGTACGCCGATGATTCAGGCAATGTGTGGATGGGTACCTGGGGCGGAGGGTTGAATGAGTTTCTCGGTGCTTCTGAGCGTTTTCGACGTTACACCGTTGCGGATGGTTTACCGGGCAATATTATTAATAGCATAGTTCCGGATGCTGCGGGGAACCTCTGGTTGGGCACCAACCAGGGTATCTGCCGTTTTAATCTCGGCACAGGAGAAGTGCGGAATTTCGATTATTCCGATGGTTTAACAGGCAATGAATTTAATCCGGGTGCAGCCTGCAGGGGCAGCGACGGTACCCTGTATTTTGGCGGTACCGAAGGGCTAACCGCCTTCCACCCCCGGCGCATTCGCCGGAATCGCCATATTCCGCCGGTGGTACTCACCGGCTTCAGGGTATTCGACCGCCCTCTTAAGCTGAAACAATCCATTGGCACCGTGCGTGAGGTTTCTCTTTCCTATCGCCAGAATTTTTTTACCATTGGCTTTGCCGCGCTGGATTTTACTGCGCCGGAGAAGAACTGCTACGCCTATCGGCTGGAAGGAGTCGATCCGGAGTGGGTGCAGGCGGGGCATCGTCGCACTGCCAGTTACACCAATATTGCACCGGGTACCTATATATTTAAAGTAAAAGGTTCCAACAACGATGGGATCTGGAACCAGCACCCGGTAACCCTGACGATTCACATCACTCCCCCTTTCTGGCAAACGGGTTGGTTTCGGTTGCTGGCGTTAAGTGGATTGGTGGCACTGCTGGTGTTGCTCCATCGGTATCGGCTCCACCGTTTGCTGGAAGTGGAACGCACCCGCCTGCGTATTGCTCGTGACCTGCATGACGATATCAGCGGTACGTTAACGGGTATTGTTTATTTCACCGATGCGCTGGAAAAAGAACTGGCTCACCGAAAATCGCCCGCAATTCGGCATCTGCTGGGATTACTGCGGGAAAGTAGTGCCAGCGTACAGGAGGCGATGAGCGAAATCATCTGGTCGATTAATCCGGAGAACGACCGCTGGGAGCTGTTTCTACCACGAATTCGCCGTTTTGCCTCGGAACTTTGCGAAAGCAAAGGGATTCGCTACCGAATCGATATTCCGGAAAATCCGCCTGCCAGGCCGCTGGAGATGAGCCGCCGCCGTCACCTCTGGCTGGTCGTGAAAGAGATTGTGGTGAATGCTGTAAAGCACTCCCGCTGTAGCGAGCTGCAAATCCGCATCTGGTTCGATGCGGGGCATTTGCACCTGACTGTAGCGGATGATGGCTGTGGGTTCGATGTGCAGCACACCTCTGGCGGAAATGGCCTGCACAATATCACCAACCGGGTCAAACAACTTAATGGCACCGTGCACCTGAATACCGGGAAGGGAAAAGGTACCCGATGGGAATTAACGATCCCGCTTTAATGGAAGAAAGGAAAAAAGATGAGCACCAGACAGAGCGAATTCATTCATGTGATGATTATTGAGGACAATCGGTATGTGCGTGCCGGTTGGGAACTGGCTTTGCAGCACGAAGACGATTTTATCGTCACCGGAGCGTTCGGTAGCTGCGAAGAAGCTTTCCAGCATCCGGAAATTGAGGAAGCGGATGTGGTAGTCATGGACATCGGTTTGCCTGGCATGTCTGGAATTGAAGGAGTGAAATATTTGAAGGAAAAATATCCGGAACAAACCATCGTCATGTGCACGGTACATGAGGATGATGAACAAATTTTCGAAGCGCTGTGTGCGGGAGCCGTGGGGTACCTGCTTAAGCGGACTACTCCGGAAGAGTTGATTAAAGCGTTGCGGGAGGCGCATCGAGGGGGTTCCCCCATGACCCCAAGTGTGGCACGCAAGGTCATCCGTTCCTTTCAGCGCAAGCCATTAAAATCCTTCACCGGGGAAGAGGTCTCCCTAACCGAACGTGAGCAGCAGATACTAACCCTGATGGCGCAGGGAAAATCCTATGCCACCATCGCCGAGGAAGTGTGCCTGAGTGTCGATGGTGTAAGCTACCATGTTCGCCATATCTACGAAAAATTACAGGTGCACAGTCGTGCCGAAGCCGTGGCGCAGGGACTAAAAAAACGGCTTATTCCTCCACTGCGGTAAAATTGGAGGAGAAACGAAGCGTTTAATTCGAAGTGTTAAAAGAGTGACACCGGAAAATTCATGAGGATATTTCATCTGATTTGCCAGCATCCGTGTTTTGTTTCTGAAACGTTCCCGGTTAAACATCTCGAATCCCGGGATTATCTTCAGGAGTATCTCGCTTGCGAAATTGAATTAACCACAGGTCAGGTTTTACCGGTTTTAAACTTCGTTGCTCTTCCCGGAAAACCCGGGAAAAATTGTATTTTGTTTGGTTTTTACTGTCATTTGTTATTTGCTATTTCATGCATGAAGATTTAAAAATCGTTAAAAATTGTTCTGCAATCCAAAATAAGGAATATTCAAAAAATTAAGGTGCTTTTAAAAAAATCGGTTCATTTTCTTATTTTGTATCCATATATTTTAATTAAATAATTAAAGACGATGGTAATTTGATGAATAGGTTAAATAAGGGCATTTTAATTGCTCTGGAAGGAATCGATGGAGCTGGAAAAACGATCCAGGTAATGAAACTTAAGAATTATTATCAGGGTTTGGGATTTCGCGTTTCCGTATTTAAGGAACCAACCGATGGCTATTATGGAAAACAAATACGAAAGCTGGCTAAGTCCGGAAGGAATGTTTCTCCCCAGGAAGAATTTGAATTGTTTTTGAGAGACCGTATCGAGGATTGTGAATTGAATATTGTTCCTGCCTTAAAAAGAAAAGAATTAATTTTCATCGATCGATATTATTTTTCTTCTATTGCTTATCAGGGAGCATTGGGACTGGATATTGATTATATCTGGAAGAAAAATGAAGAAATTGCTGTAGTACCAGATTTAGTGATTATTTTGGATGTGGCGGTTAAAATTGGATTGAGTCGTATTATTTTTTCGCGAAAAGAAAAACCGAACTATTTTGAGAAAGAAGAATATCAGCAGAAAGTTAGAGAAATTTTTAAGCAATTAAAAGCATCCTACATTCAAGAAATAGATGCTTCTTTTGATGTGAATACTGTTTTCAATAACATAAAAAATATCACAAATAGTATTATTGAACCCTATGTGGTCAGATCTTTCGATGTTTCTAATAAAGTAAAAGAAGATATTTTGTTAAAAAATAGCTAAGGGAGGAGTTTGTGGAAATGGACCAACATTATTCTTCCGTAGAGAAATTAATAAATTACAAAAAAGAGAATTACGAAATGCTAAAAAAATGGTTTGAGCTGATTTCTCAGGCAAAAAAGGAAATTTTCAGTCAATCTTGTTTAAAATCAGCAATCCAAGTTTTTTGTGATCCTCTACATTGCGTATTTCGAGACACAGGTGAATGTAAATACTTCGAAGAGCTGGAGAAATTGGAAGAAATCATATCTATTAGATAAAGATATTTAACGTTGAATTCACAAAATTTTAAAAATTAATATTCTGGAGATTGTTTATGAAAAATTATTTTGTCTTTTTGTTAGGATTGATGTTAATTCTCTTTTCCTGCGGGAAAAATAACGACGCAGGTAAGCTGGAAAAAGGCACGGAAGCGTACAATCTGGCGAAGGCAGTTTCCGCCGTGGTACCTTATTTTGCCCCCGAAGAAAACAACGTGCTCATTAAAACGAACAAGTTTGTCGTAACCACCGGAATGGTGTTCAAAGAACTCCAGCAGAATTTAGGAAAACGTGCCGTAGAACTTACCCGGATGTCCCCGGATCAAATTAAGAACATTATAAAGGAGAATGCCCGGAACTTTGCAGATAAGGAACTGCTGGTTATGGCCGCACAGGAAGCAGGTTATTCTGTAGATTCCGCCCAGGTGGATAGTGTATTCGAAGCCAAGGCACAACGTTTTGGTGGAAAGGGCAAATTCCGCTACGTGCTGGAATCCAATGGAGTGGATGTGAACTATGTTATGGATGAGCTGGGTAAGGGATTGATGATTGAGCGCTACCTGGATGATACCCTTGGAAAAGAAGCCCAGGTGAGTGAGGAAGAAATCAAAGAGCGGTATGGGGAAGACAAAACAGCCACAGTACGGCACATTTTGCTGAGTACCCAGGGGAAATCCGACGAAGAGAAACAGGAAATTCATAAAAAGATGGAAGAAATTCTGGAAGAAGCGCGAAGCGGTGCCGATTTTGCCGAATTAGCGAAAAAATATTCCCAGGATCCCGGTTCTGCCAAAAACGGCGGATTATACAAAGATTTTGGACGTGGGGTAATGGTCAAACCGTTTGAAGATGCAGCGTTTAACACCCCGGTGGGTGAAATTAGCGATATCATCGAAACTCGCTTTGGCTACCACATCCTTAAGGTTGAGGAACGAAAAAAAGAAACTCGTCCCCTGGCAGAAGTCCATGATGAAATAAAAGACCGGATTCTCCATCAGAAAAAACAGGAAGCCTACCAGGCACTGGTCGATAAACTTCATCAACAAGCCGGTTGGGAAGAGGTCTCTTTTTAACCAAATAACTGTTCGATAAACCTGCCATGAGCCGCATTTCGATTGTACCGGCTTGTGGCAGGAGTGAAACACGCAGATTTAAAAAAATACGCTGTGCATAAAAGAAGGAGGCGATAGATGTGTCGTTGCCGAATTGCATGGCTGCTCTTGCTGGCTACTTCGTTGTTTGCCCAGAGTGTTGATAGTACCAACAGTAAACCCATTTCCTTTCCCCGATTTGAATTTGTTTCCACTGTTTACCATCATCTCCCCATTCGGGATCTTACGGATTTAAACCTCCTGTACTCCGGTTTTTATTTCATTAACAACCAGTGGCATTTGCGGGGTGCCCGTGCCGACGAAGTGGGATGGTATCTGGAAGATGAAATGGTGGTGGATCCGCTAAACTATTCCTCCACCCTTTATCTTATTCCGGAAGCCCTTCAATCTCTGGAGGTGTTACCGGATGTGGTACCGGCTCGATACGGTGTGGGAAATGCCGGGATTCTGAGAGCGCGATTGCGCACGGGAGGAAGCAGCCATCGCTTCCGGGTAAATGCGCGAACGGATCGAGTTTTTCCGCAGGAAAAAGAATTTCTGGGCACTTATTCGTACCGTGATCAAATTGTATCGGCGGTGGCTGAAGGTCCCCTCTGGGGAGCATCTCGCTATTTTGTGGCTCTGGAGGGAAAAAATATTGGAGATACCCAGAAACGGTTCAGTCGTGGGTTTTCGTTCTACGATCTGGTGGATAGCACACCCCGGCCAGGCACGCCGGATACCGTTGCCGAGGTGCATTACCCGGATGGATTTACACCAGGCAATCGTGCCCGACGTTTTGCCCTGAATGCCGCGGTGGATTTAAAAACCGGTCCGCTTTCGCTGCGACTTATTAGTGT
>JALXCH010000325.1 GCA_026991005.1 Calditrichia bacterium
GTAAAGTAACAGGATGGGCAGAGCCAGAATGTGAGCAACAAAAAGAAGCAGTTTTTGTCGGAATCGTTTTTTCATGAATTGTGAAGTTTTTAAATCCATCAACAAGCGTCGCTACCGGCACCTAAAGTGTTCATGGCAGGTAGGTACGTGTAATGCCAATAAACGGCTGGTGCAAATCCCGAAGCACAGTGTAAAAATTTCCGGACAGGCCAAACTCTTTAAACACCGGATTGGTTGCATTCCGAAAAAACAACACCTCTTCTTTTCCAATCAAATCCGGAATCGCACCCTGCCTTGTTACAATCCGCGGTACGATTGATTCATTCCATTGCCACGGAAACTGCTCCCCCGGGGATGGGACAATTCGCCGTTCACCTCACCACCCGAACCACCCGGGCTTTCTTCTTCAACCCCTGTTTTTGGAGATGCTTATCGTAAAAATGGATTCCCAGAAAGCTAATCCCGAATCCCAGCAATCCCCCGATAATTCCCTGATACACGGCATTCATGCCCGGTATGTCCACCAGGGCCGGGAAAAGATAATAGCCCGCCAGCAGCATTACCAGGGGGAGGAAAAAGAGCAAGACAGCCGATTTAATGGCAAATCCCGGACTTAC
Organism: Calditrichia bacterium; assembly: GCA_026991005.1. The sequence continues at coordinate 618 of JALXCH010000325.1, forward strand.
TTCAATATCCACCCGATCGCCCGGTGTGCACTCCACCGGCTGCTCCAACCGCATGACCGGGAAGTTGGCATTTTGCAAATTACACAGGTTGCAATGCCCGCAGGAAGAGGAAGGCTGCATGCGCACTTCCAGACCGGTGCGATCTTTCTTTATGACAATCCCATGTTCAATCATTTTCGCACATCCTTTAGTTCACCATTCAAACGAAGCAATATAAATTTTGTGCCATGGTGATGCAAGCACATCGGAAATCAGCCACCGGAGAAGCGCCGGGGAACAGCTTCGGGATGGAAGAAGGTACGCTATTCCCTGCCCACACAAACGGGCTTTTCCGGAAAATTTCCCACACCTTGCTTTGTTCCACCCCACAGCCTATATTTCCAGAAAAATATCTGGAAACATGGGGTGTTGCCGCTTACATATTCTACCGTTCTTTCTCCTGCTCTTCCTGGTGCTGCATCCCCTTTTTGCCCAGCCTCCCCGGCATCCCCGGGGCGAACACCCCGATAAAGCACCGCTGTTCTTCCGTGCTTTTCCCGTAGCCCTCGGCAACAACCAGTACAAACTATATTTCTTCAGCGACATCATCTACGACTATCTCACCTTCATTAAAAAAGAAGATGGTTACCAGGCGCGTTTCCGGATGGAGGTGTATCTGGAGAACCAGAAAACCCATCGGGTGTACTCGGCTTCCTGGAAGGATGAGGTGTTTGTAAAAGAATTTGCGGAAACCAACCGCCGAAACCGCTTCTTCCTCTCCTGCGATTCGGTAACCGTTCCGCCCGGGAAGTACAAATTGACGTATCTTTTCCGGGACCTCCAGGTGCACATTCAATTCAAAAAAATGTTTAAAGTGGATTTACCGAAGATTCAGGCGCTGCATCCCTCTCCACCGTTGTGGTGTTTACCCGGGCAACTGGAAAATTGCCAGACGCTGCGCTTACCCTGTCGGCCTCAAGCCATCACTAAAGATTTGCCCTTTAACACGCCCTTCCAGTTGCTGTTGATGGGGCACAAGCCGGCGGGCAGTACGCTATCGGTAACGGTTCAGGTGTGGAGCGAAAAGCAACCGCGCCAGGCGCCACCTCTATTCCGGAAGGACACCACCACTTCCACCTCCGGAGCCTTTTTCAAGATACGAATCCCTTTACCCTCCCTGAGCTGGCAGGAGGGGAATTACCGCATCCGGATTCATTACCGGGCGGGAGAAGCGGAGAAAACGCAAACAGCTGATTTCCGGGTGGTGTGGTTCCGAAGACCGCGCAGCCTGAACAACATCGATGAAGCCCTCAAACCGCTGGAACTTCTGCTGCCAAAGGACGAAATCAAAAAGCGGTTTTCGGGGAAAAAAGAAGAGAAGGTTCGGCAATTTATTGCTTACTGGAAGGAGAAAGATCCCACCCCGCACACGGCTTTCAACGAAGCGCTAACCGAATTTTACAGTCGTGTGGATACCGCCAACATGGAATGGGGCACTCCCCAGAAGCCGGGATGGAGAACCGACACCGGGCGGATTTTCGTACTTTACGGGCGCCCCGACGAAGTAGAAGACCACAGCCTGGATCCGCAAAATCGCTACATGGTGTGGATTTACCACACCCCGCAGGGGAAGCGGCGCTTCGTCTTCCAGGCACTGGACAAACGCCGAAAATACCGATTAATCCGGGAGGAAAAAGAACAGGAATGAGTTCCCAGAATCAGGTTGCCATTGGTGTGGTAGGTGTGGGTCATCTGGGACGATGGCATGTGCAGCAGCTCAGCCGGATTCCCACCGCCAGGCTGATTGGGGTGTACGATATCGACTCCCGGCGAGCAGAGGAGGTTGCGCAGGAATTCCACACCCGGGCGTTTCCGGACTTCCCGTCGCTTTTAGCAGAAGTGGAAGCCCTCAGCATCGTTACTCCCACCACCACCCATTTTCAGTACGCTTTGCAGGCACTGCGGGCAGGCAAGCACGTATTTGTGGAAAAGCCCATCACCGAAACCGTGGCACAGGGGGAAGAGCTTGTTCGTACCGCCCGGGCAGCGCAGCGCAAATTGCAGGTAGGGCACATCGAGCGCTTTAATCCGGCACTGCTGGCGCTGGAATCCATTTCTATTCATCCCCTTTTTATTGAATCGCACCGGCTGTCCACCTTCAATCCCCGGGGAACGGATGTGGCGGTGGTACTGGATTTAATGATTCATGACATCGACCTCATCCTCAGCTTTGTGCACAGCCCGGTGCGGGAAATCCATGCCAGCGGAGTTTCTATTATCTCCGGAAGTGAGGACATCGCCAACTGCCGCCTGGATTTCGAGAACGGTGCGGTGGCGAACGTGACTGCCAGCCGCATTTCCAATCGCAAGATGCGCAAAATGCGCTTCTTCCAGCCCAATGCCTACATTTCTGTGGATTTTCTGGAAGGTTTCAGCGAAGTGTACGAGCTGGTTTCCTCCGACCGTCCGCTGCAGGGTGGCGACCTGACTTTTTCCCTGGGATTGTGGGGCGAAGGGAAACAGGCTCGAGAAATCCGCTACACCCGTTTCGAGAAGAAAGATGTGAATCCCCTGAACTACGAGTTGTCTCTGTTTCTGGATGCCATATCGAACGACACCGAGCCAGCAGTAACGGGAGAGGCTGCCGTACGGGCGCTGCAGGTGGCGCAACAGATTCTGCAAAAAATTAACGAGCATGCGGAGCTGGTTAAAAAACACTGGAGGCTTTAGATTGGACATTCGGGAATTTTTCTTTAAATACCGCGGTTTTACTCCGGTTCCTTTTATTATCATTGCTTTGATTTTTGCCCGGCCCAGCGGGCAGTCCTTCCTCTGGGGACTCCTTTTGATGATAATTGGGGAAGGGGTGCGCATCTGGGGGGTGAGCCATGCCGGGGGCGCCACTCGCACACGCAACGTCGGGGCACCGGAACTCATCACTAGCGGACCTTTTGGCTACGTGCGCAATCCCCTCTACATCGGAAACATGTTCATGTACACCGGCGCCGCAGTAATTGCCAACTTCTGGATGCCCTATCTGCTGTTCGTGGTGTGGGCATTTTTTGGATTCCAGTACTACCTGATTGTGAAATTGGAAGAGGAAAAACTCACGGAGATTTTCGGCAGCGAATATCAGGAATACCAGAAACAGGTACCGCGGTTCATTCCTCGCCTGCGTCGGGCACCTATCTCCCGGCAGCGCCCGGGCAACATCGCCGAAGCCATTCGCTCGGAAAAAAGCACCTTCATGAGCTTTGGCATTATTCTGCTCTTATTCTACATCCGCATGCGCTGGATGTCCTGACCATATTAATTGCAAAACGGGAAAATTAAAAGATAGAGGGCGAATTTATGGAAACACGAATCCCCCGTAAAAACGAACCCATTTCCATCGAAAATGCCAGAGACCACATTGTGGGATACTATCGGCAGGTTCCTCTGCTGAGCGGAGAACTCCAGCAATACATCAATTTCGACAATGCGGCCAGTACGCCATCTTTAAAACCGGTACTGGATACGGTGAACGAATTCATGGAATGGTACAGCAGCATCCACCGCGGTACGGGATTTAAATCGCAACTGGCTTCGGAGTTGTACGAAGAGGTGCGGGAGATTGTAGCGCAGCACGTGAATGTGGATCCCACCACCCATTCCATCATTTTCCTGAAAAATACCACCGAAGCCATCAATAAACTGGCGCATCGTTTGCCGGTGGGGGAAGATGAAGTGATTCTGGTGAGTATGATGGAACATCATTCCAACGACCTGCCCTGGCGCGCCAAAGGGAAGGTGGTGCACATCAAAGTGCTCCCCAACGGCCAGCTGGATGAGAACGATCTGCTGGCGAAACTGAAAGAATACCGGGGACGTATTGCCATGGTGAGCCTTACCGGGGCTTCGAACGTTACCGGCTGGGTGAACGATGTGAACCGTCTGGCGGCCATATGCCACGAGTACGGTACCCGGATTACGGTGGATGCTGCCCAGTTAGCACCCCACCGCGCCATCGATATGCGGGCGCAGGATGATCCGGGACACATCGATTTCCTGGCGTTTTCTGCCCACAAAATGTACGCCCCTTACGGCACCGGGGTACTAATTGGCGATCGGGAATTTTTTGAACAGGGAGCACCGGAGTACACCGGCGGCGGTACCATCAAAATTGTGTCGCTGGATCATCTGTACTGGGCGGATCCGCCGGAAAAGGACGAAGCGGGTACTCCCAACACCGTGGGCGTCGTTGCGCTGGGAAAGGTGCTGCTCACCTTAAACCAGATTGGGATGGACAGGCTGGCCGAGCACGAAATGGAACTCACCCATCACATGCTGAAAAAGATGCGGGAAATTCCCGGGGTGGAAATTTACGGCAGCAGCGATCCCGAAGTGCTGGAAAATCGGTTGGGGGTAATTACCTTTAATTTGAAGGGCATTCCGCACGCCCTCACTGCGGCCATTTTGAATTACGAAGGAGGTGTGGGAGTCCGCAACGGATGTTTCTGCGCCCATCCTTACATTAAATTTTTAATGGGGATGGATGAACGGGAAGCCCTGAAGCTTGAAGAAGAGATTTTGAACAACGATCGTTCCCGGCTGCCCGGTGCGGTACGGGCCAGTTTCGGCATGTACAACACCACCGAGGAAATCGACCAATTTATTGAAATATTGCAGAAAATTGCAGCAGGGGAATACCAGGGCAAATACGTGCTGGACAAATCCCGGGGCGAATACCATCCCGAAGGCTGGGAATATCGTTTTGGGGAGTATTTCCGCTGGTAAATCCCCGGCAATCCCGGAGTAGCCCTTAACGGAACACCGGCAGGTTTTTTCTACCCCACAAAAAGATCCGGGATTGCTCAACGAGCTTTTTGCTCCCTCTTGAAAACCTTCCGGGGGAAAGATGCGACCACGAGCATTTTCCGGAGGTGGTTTCCCCATCCCCGGAGCATTTTCCCTCCTCGTAGAAAAATCTCACACTCATTTTCACCAGGTCGCTTTTGCGACTTCAGCGATCATCCGCCAGAATTTGCCGAAGCATTTCCTCCACCCCGGTGGTTGGCAAATTACACTGGAAATTCTGGCACACGTAAGCGGTGCTTTTCCCGTTCACCGGGTGCAAACTTGCTGTAAATGGCGCCAGTTCATTTAACAGAGATTCCGTTTGGGGCGATTTGTACAGAATAACCGATTCCGGAAGGTACAATTGGCGCAGCTGCTGCACCATAGGATTTTCCAGAGGCGCGTGCACCGGATCCACTACCACCACCTCCAGCCCGGGGCTGTAAGCAAACTCCAGTGCCATAAGCCAGAAGGCATGGAAGGTGGGAGAATGCCGAATTGGGTCGGCAAACACCTGGAAGCACTGGTTTGCCCGTTCCTCGTAATGGGAATCACCCGTCAGGCGTGCCAGCCGCAGCAGGTTGTATGCCATTACCGCATTTCCCGAAGGGATTGCTCCATCCGCCGATTCTTTTTTGCGCACAAGTAAATCCTCTCCAAAATCGCTGGTAAAATAAAATCCGCCGGATTGGGCGTCCCAGAAGTGCTCCTCGGTGCGTTGCACCAGCAGCAGGGCTTTTTTCAGAAACTCCGGATTCCCGGTGGCCTCATACAGTTCCACCAGACCCCAGAGAAGAAAGGCATAATCGTCCAGATACCCCGGAATCGCCGTTTCTCCCTCTCGATACCGGTGATACAGGATGGGGTCTTTCCATTGGTTTGCCCAGAGGAACGAAGCGGCTTTTTGTGCCAACTCCAGGTAAGAGGGCTGTTCTAAGGCCCATCCTGCGCGTGCCAGGGCGGCAATCATCAACCCGTTCCAATCGGTCAGGATTTTGTCATCTCGCAGGGGAGGAACCCGTTTTTGGCGCGCACGAAACAACCGCTGGCGCACGTCTTCCAGCCTGCGCTGGAATTCCGACAGCGAGAGGCCCAGTTCCCCAACTAACTGCTCCGGCAATTTCTCCGGATAAAGGATATTGGCACCCGGCTGCATCCCGCCCGCTTCCGGATGAAAATTCCCGGTGGGCGATAGGTGAAACACCCGAATGGCAAATTCCAGCAAACTATCGGGCAAAACTTGCCGGATTTCTTCCAGAGTCCACAGATAAAATTTCCCTTCTTCCCCTTCGCTGTCGGCATCTTCCGCTGAATAAAAGCCACCATCGGGATGCAGCAAATTCCGCTGGATGTATTCTACCAATTCCTGTACGGTGGAGGCATAAAACGCATGGCGGGTTAGCTGGAAGGCTTCAGTGTACGCCAGCAGGTGCAGAGCCTGGTCGTAGAGCATTTTCTCGAAATGAGGCACCAGCCAGCGCGCATCTGTGGAATAACGGTGGAAACCTCCACCCAGTTGGTCGTAAATTCCTCCCAGGCGCATCCGGGTTAAGGTGGTTTCGGCCATTTCCTGGGCTTGGGAGTCTGCGTGTGCCCGCCCGTACCGAAGTAAAAATATGAGATTGTGAGGGGAAGGAAATTTGGGTGCTTTCCCGAATCCACCCCAGCGGGAATCGTAACTGCGGACAAACTGCTGGTAGGCCTGTTCCAGAAAAGCGGGCTGGAGGGGTTCTTTCGAGCGAGGGATTCCCTCTTTTTGCAGAAACTGCACCACCTCGTTAGCGCCCTGCAAGAGCTTTTCCCGATCCGTTTGCCACAGCTTTTTCACCCGGGGAATTAATTCCAGCAGTCCGATACGACCAAATCGGCTTTCCCGGGGAATGTAAGTGGCGGCAAAAAAAGGCTTTTTATCCGGCGTCAGGAAAATGGTTAAGGGCCATCCGCCGCTGCCCGTCATCAACTGGCACACCGTCATATAAACTGCGTCAATATCCGGACGCTCCTCCCGATCCACCTTAATACACACAAATGTTTCATTCAGCAACCGGGCTACTTCCGGGTCCTCGAACGACTCCTTTTCCATTACATGGCACCAGTGGCAGGTGCTATACCCAATGGAGAGGAAAATGGGTTTATCTTCCCGGCGGGCTTTCTCGAATGCCTCTTCCCCCCAGGGATACCAATCCACGGGATTGTGGGCATGTTGCAACAGATAGGGACTTTTTTCGTGTATTAAATGATTGCTCATTTTTTTCCGGGACATGAAGAATCCTCCTTTCGGGAAGGGGAGAATTCCCGCAAGCAGAAATAGTGCGGTCAGAATTCCCGCTCCCACAAACCATTTATTTAAATTTCGGGGTAATCGCATTGCTTTCCTTCATCTTACACCGTGTAAAATAGCGAAAGTTTTCCGGGATTAAAACCAATTAATCGGGATTTAAATCAGCGCCTGCCCGGAGCGGGGTACTCAGCATGACACACGGCACCTCCCTCCTGTCATTCTGAGGAGCCCCGCAACGCGGGGCGACGAAGAATCTCATCTTTTCATTTCTCCATCAGGAGGAGATTCTTCATTCGCATCTGGCGAGATGAAGAATGACAGAAACACTTCTCCTCCCTGTCATTCGGAGCGTAACGCCCGCGGAATGAAGAATCTCTTTCTGCATTGCAGGGGATGTTTCTTCTTCGTATCAAAAAAATGCAGCAGGAGATAGGTACTATAAAATAACAAATTCCAAATGATTCGACAGATTTTTTTTAACCTAACAATGATTATTTTCCATTCGTGATTATTCGCGTGACGTGATTTATGGGCAAAAATTCGTTGGCAAATGCTTATTTGTGTGATTCGTGGTTAAATCTTTCCTGAAGCCCATGGGCTAATTTCTGTCGGCCACTCCGTGGCCTCGTCTCCTGCCAGCCGATAGTTTTTTGGGATGTAATTTAGATTTTTTAACCAGAGTTGTCCTTTCTTTTTCCTCTTTCCTTTTGTTTTTTGTCTCGCACTGAGCTCCAGAAAAAACAGAAGAAAATTCCAGATGACAAAAAGTTAAAAACCGCAAAGTACGCAGAGGAAGCGCCAGGGACGCAAAGAAATTCCAAATCCGAAATGAGATATCTCAAATCACAATTTCCTGAAAAACAAATAATTATGGCTGTATTTTATAATCTAATCATATGATTATTTTTCATTCGTGTCCATTCGTGTGATTCGTGGGCAAATATCAAATATTTTAATTTGTGGTTAAATAATTCGTGGATAATTTCTCATTCGTACAATTCGTGGTTAATGATTCCAGGAAGGTGGATAAACAGGAGAAGCCGTGTTGCCCGGATTCCTTGGGGTGGCTCCTCCCTGTCATTCGGAGCGTAGCGCCGGCACAGCGAAGAATCTTTTTCCGCTGCGCGGAAGATGTTTCGGCACCCGACACGGGCGGGATCCTCAGCATGACACACGACACTTCCCTCCTATCATTCTAAGGAGTCCTGCAACGCGGGGCGAAGAAGAATCCCTAACAACGTTATGGATGGAAGGCCTCACTCATACACAATAAAAAATCCCCGACAGGAAAATCTGCCGGGGATTGGTTCCCTCCTCGTCTCAAACAGGTGGAATTCGATTATTTCAGTAAAATCATTTTACGAATTTGCTGGAAGGGGTTTCCGCCCTGCACCGGGGTTGCCTGCAGGCGATAGAAATACACCCCGCCGGGCACGGTGGCATTCCAGCGGACCCGGTACACCTGAGCCGGCTGGATTTGATTCACCAACACAGCTACGCGCTGCCCCAGAAGGTTGTAAATCTCCAGTTTAACCCGGCTCCGCACCGGCAAAGCGTATTCGATGGTGGTGGAAGGATTAAAGGGATTGGGGTAGTTCTGCGATAAATAAAACCGGCCTGGTACGGACGCATCGCTGCCATTGTCCTCAATTCCGGTAATGTTAAGGTTCTGGGCATACAGACCGGTTCCCGTTCCCACCAGCAAATCGTCCCAGTACAGGAAGTTAATTTCCATGCCCACGGGATAAGAATAAGCCAGATGCCAGGGAGTACCGGAAGCATCCAGATAGTAAATATCCGAATCAATGGCAATGTAGGGCACTTCATTTCCCGTGGCATCCAGGCCGATGGTAATGGCACTGCACAAACCGGTGGTGGGCAGTCCGGCGGTTGGGAGGCCCTTCCAGTAGGTGCTGTCTTTCCGTAACACGTACACCCGGGGTTCACCCAGACTGTTGTCTCCGCAAACAAACACATCGCCAGCGGAGTTTTGAGCCAGATCTTCTCCACCGAAATTGGTAATGATACCGCTTTCACCCATCATGTCGTTCTGGAAAGTGGCCGTTCCGGAAGAAGCAAGATAGCGCACGGTTTTCACCCCATAGCTGGAGGTGGTTCCATCGTTCACATAGGCACAGGCCACGTACACATCAAATGTATCGCCGGCAACCGGTACCACCAGCAGGTCGTTCACCTCGGGATTGTACACGCCGGTACTCACCTGCGTCCAGGTGTTCCCTCCGTCTGTTGTGTAAAAAATACCTCCGGTTACCCCCGAGGAAGGGGACTGCACCCCTACAAACACATGATCCGGATACGGCTGCACTATTTCGATGGCACTGATGTAACTCCAGAAGTCGAAAGAGTAAGAGGGATTTTCCGTGGTAAAAATCTGCGACCAGGTGGCTCCCGCATCGGTAGTTTTATACACCCGTACGTTTCCGGCGTAAGCGGTGTCCGGGTGGAGGGTATCCATGGCGATGGAATAGTAGGGGGAACCATCTCCATTGGGATAAAACAGCTCCCAGGTTTTGCTGGAAGTGGAATATCCCGTAACCCGACGAATGCCGGATTTGGAAGCCAGCCAGGCGTAATCCTTACCGCCTTCCATCTCAAAGTCCTTTACCTGGACGGCTTCCACCCCATCATCAATTTCAAAAATGGTGAATCCGCCGTCGGTAGAAGCACCAATCCCCTGATCGGTAGTTAAATACACTGTAAGAGAATCATTGGGGTCAATTACTACCATACCATCGTTGGGATGGGTTTCCTGCCCGCCCATACCAATACCGCTCCAACTGGATATTTCTCCTTTGTGATTACTCATCGCAGAACCGAAGTAAACAAAGTAAGTGGTATCCACCATGGGAGAGCAGGCAATGTTGGGTCCAGCGGTTCCTCCAATTCCGGTGTACAACGTATCCCAGCTTGCACCGTTATCATCGGTGTAACCAATAAATTTCCCGTGATTTGGTTCCTGATTGATGACAGCACCCACAAACAGGCGCCCATCCGGACCAATTCCAAAAGCGCGGTATTCAATTGTGGTGCCCAGGTCGGTAACACTCAGGGTAGAAAAGGTGGTGGTGGAAGAAAAGGTAGTGTAACTGTCCGAGGACATGTAAATGGTGGGCGGCGTGCCCCCGATGAACAGGTACAGATAGCCCGTAGCCGGGCTGATTTCCATTTGAACAGGAGCTTCTGGAGGCAGGCTGATACTTCCCACAGAAAGGGGACTGGCAGCATCTTCGCTAAACGCACCGGTCGAAGGGGAAATGGTCCCAAAATGCAACTCCAGACCTCCGCTACCGGATTGCTGCACATAGAATAGGTGGCTCTGATAGACCATAACATCCCGTACTCCCCAGTTTACCAGCACGGAACGCGTGCCCGGAGCGGTATTGCCGGTTAGTAACTCCTCGTTGTGGAGAACAAAATAGGTTTGAGAAGGACCATCCGCTGCGATTTTCGTAAGGGAACTGCCAAATCCGTCATCGGCATCCAGATCGGGAACTACCTGAAAGGCAGCAATCACCGGACTCCCGCTGCTGTAGCTTACCGTGGTGTAAAAAGCGGAATTGGCGCTTTCGGTGGTAATAAACATAATCGACGTCACCGCATCCACTGCATCCACCGCAATGGACCGAATTCGCCCACCGTAAACATTTTCCACTTCCGGTGCACTCAGTTGCGCCCAGAGGAATACCGGCAACAAAAGCAAAATTCCCCAGAAAATCCGGTAGCCAGTGCGAAAAATGGTTTGATTATTGTGCATCATAACACCCTCCTTGTGTGGTTAAATTGTCTCGTCTGTCCCTTATTCTCGCTGGTAAAACGACATCTGATAAAAAGTGGGACAAAATCCGGAGTGATGATTAATTTCCTTTTATTTATTGCAGGATAGAATCCATGTTGCTTCTCCACTCTCTTGTCCCTGAGAGTTCCTTTTCATCCCTCATAAAGTATTTTCGTAGTACCAGCAACTACCTTTAATAAAACATCCCGGTTTTTTAAACAATTTTGTAAAAAATTAACTTTCCTTTCAGCCGCTTATGTAAATAGAACCTTAGTCATATTTCGTGTATGAAGCAAACAAATGAAATGCCAGTTTTCAGGAGGTACGTTTTCTCTCATTGTTTTTTTCCGGAGGTTATTGGAGTAAGGCATTCGGGATAAATACATCAAACAGGAGGAAGGTTGATATTAGTATATTCTTAAAGAATAATGCAATTTTAATGTGAATTAAAAATGAACGTGCAATTTGTTAAGCTTTGTTCTTCGGTATTACCAATTTTTTAATGCGCATTCGGAAAAAGGATTAAGGGAATGAATTGGGAAAAGAATGAATCCGTGAAATAATAAATTGAACCATTCGGTACACATGGATGTACCTTTCGGTACATTCAATGCTCTACGGGTAGTTTAGTATCCCCGGCGGGGCACTCAATGTACATCTCCAGTTGATTTATTTCCTGTCAATCACGGAAATCCATCGGAATTGCAGGAGGATCATTTCTTCAATAAACCGGGAAATTTTACAGTTGTTTTACATTTCTGGTGTCCAAAATGTGTTATACTAGCAAAGAATCATCAGGAATGGAGAAGAATATGTATGCGACCTCTTTACCCGCCTTACGAATCGGTAAAATTCAAATCGAGAAAGCGATTATTCAGGGAGGAATGGGAGTGGGCATTTCTTTATCGGGGTTGGCTTCGGCGGTGACCAACCAGGGGGGATTGGGGGTGATTTCTTCGGTGGCGCTGGGTGCTTTATTCCCCAGTAAAACCATGAGCTATCGGGAAGCCAATATTTACTACCTGCGGGAAGAGATTCGCCGGGCACGCCGCCTGACCACCGGCCCCATTGGCCTGAATATCATGGTAGCCATGACCGATTACGACGAGCTGCTGGAATGTGCGCTTCAGGAGCAGGTAGATGTGGTGTTTTTAGGTGCCGGATTGCCCCTGCGCTTTCCCAAAAGCATGGATGCCCGGGCACTGAAGGATAGTCCTACCCATTTTGTGCCCATTGTTTCTTCGGCGCGAGCCACCCGGTTAATTTTTAGTTACTGGGAGAAGCATTTCCCCCGCATTCCGGATGCGGTGGTTGTGGAAGGTCCTCTGGCCGGCGGGCATCTGGGGTTCAAACCCGAGCAGATAGACGATCCGGCATTTCGGCTGGAGAATATTGTGCCGGAAGTTCTAACTGTGGTGCGAGAGTATGAAGAACGCTATCAGCGCGCCATTCCGGTGATTCCGGCAGGAGGAATTTACACCGGTGCGGATATTCGGAAATATCTGGAGATGGGTGCCAGCGGTGTGCAAATGGCCACCCGGTTCGTCGCCACCTACGAATGCGATGCCTCGGAAGAATTTAAACAATCGTACATTCAGGCAAAAAAGGAAGACATCATCATCATCGAGAGTCCGGTGGGCTTACCCGGACGCGCCATTCGCAATCGATTTCTGGAAGAGGTAGCGCAGGGAATTCGCCGCCCCTTCCGTTGCCCCTGGAAATGTTTGAAAACATGTGATTACAAAAAATCGCCTTACTGTATTGCCCATGCCCTGGCCAATGCCCAGAGGGGGCGTCTACTGTCCGGATTCACTTTTGCCGGTGCCAACGCATACCGGGTAGATAAAATTGTTTCGGTGAAAGAATTGTTCCAGGAATTGGAAGCTCAGTACCTCGAAACGGTTGCAGAAGCCGTTGTGGCCTGATTAAATCCGGTGCTCATGTTCCAGCCACCACCGAACAGCGTCTCGTAAATCGCTGGCGATGTATTCCGGTGGGGGGAGGTGCTGTTGAGCAATGCGCTCCTTCTCTTCCCGTCCGTACCCGGTGAGCACCAGAATACCGGGAATGTTTACCCGATGGGCGGTTTCCACGTCGCTGTACTTATCGCCAATAACCACCGAGTGCGCCAGATCCAGGTGTAAATCCTCCTGCGCCCGGTATAGCATTCCCGGGTTGGGTTTGCGGCAGGGACAATCGATATTGTAGGGGGGATTTCCCTGGATGTGGTGGGGACAATAATAGATGCCATCCACTTCGGCGCCCTGTTCCCGGAGCATCTCCTGGAGTGCCTGGTTAATTTCCTGCACGGTGGATTCTTCCATGTATCCTCGCGCCACTCCGGACTGATTGCTGATGATGACCACGCGATAACCCGCCTGTCGGGCCAATCGCAACGCTTCGGCAGCGAAGGGCAGGAGATGCAAATCCTCCACCCGTCTTAAATAATTTACTTCCTCACAAATGGTGCCGTCTCGATCTACAAAAATTGCCGGTGAGGTTTGAATGTGACCAATCGTATTTTGAGTTCTCATCGTATTTCCCGGTGCAGCATTTCTGTTGGTTCTGCTTTTTACCGCGACTCTTTAATCCTGTAAATAATGCACTTGTTATTTGAACAATTTTTCAAACGCAGATACGCTCTGTTTCGAGCTCACAGGCCTCGTTCTGTGAAGTTGAAGAGATGGATTCTCGTGTTTCCAGCTAAACTTACTTTTTCCCGGAAGTTAATAATCCACATATTCCGCAAATCCTTTCTCCACCAGCAGGTCGTTCACATTAATCCATTGGTTGTCCTGCAGGAGCCAGATTTCGGCCAGATATCGTCCGTATTTCCCTTTCCGGTCTTTAAGCGTTTTCAGAATAACCTCTTTACCTAACAGGAGTTCCCGCAAAAAATCCCGACTGCGAAGCCCGGCTTCCCGTTCAGCACCCCGCAGTTCCGGGGCGTTAATGCGTGCCAGCCGGATTTTCTCCTTTTTAATCCAGGTGTACAGCCCCAGATCGATATCTGCCCGTACTGTATCACCATCGTAAACCGACACCACTACCCCACGATAGGTATATAAATGTTCGACCATATTTTCCTCCATAAGGATTGTTTCGTTTTTATTAGGAATTGCTTCCGATTCAATACTCTGGATAACTATTTTTGCATACCGCGGCGTTCCTTTCCTTTTCGGTTCTCGAAAAATATCCAACGAAAATCTCATTAACAACTTGAATTTACGATAAAAATTAATATATTCTTTGTCAGGGAAAAAATCTGGATTTTTTTAGTTAAAATTGTTTAGATTAAACATATTTCAAATACCAGAACAGTGCCAGGAAAATTTGTTTCAATAAAAAACCAAGGAGGTTATTATGAAACAAGGGGTAACGTTGTTTTTAGTTGTATTTCTCTTTATTGGTTTGCTTCAGGCGCAACCGGGTACCATTATTAATAACTTTCCATCCCCCACCAATAATCCTGCCGACCTAACCTGGGACGGACAATACCTTTACCTGCTGGGGTTAACCACCCATTTACTCTACAAAATCGATCCCAGTAACGGACAGGTGCTGGGCACGTATCCGGTTCCGGTTTCCGGAGCCATGGGATTGACGTATGTGGATGGATATTTCTGGATCAGCCGGATTACCGACCATTCTCTGAAGAAAATTGATTTGAACGGTAACATCCTGAAGTCGGTGCCTATTCCCGTGCAGCAACCCATTGGAATAGAGTGGGATGGTCAGGCGTTCTGGGTAGCAGAGAGTTATCCGCCGGATGAGAAGATATACCGGATTGATAGTACGGGAACGGTGCTGAGTTCTTTTCTGTTTCCGGGAGATTCACCCTTTGGACTGACCTGGGATGGCAATACGATATGGTGCGCCAACAACAATATGAGTGGTCTGGCTGTGATTTATCAGTTTGATACGAATGGGAATATTCTGTACTCCCTTCCTGCTCCCAACAATCCCGGTGCGGTAAATGGTTTGGCCTGGGACGGTCAGTATCTCTGGGAGGCTGACCAGACACACGACCGCATTATTCAGTTTGAAGGACATCCGGTGAGTCCTTATGGAACACTGGCGGGCTACGTGAGGGATGCGCTTACGGGCGAAGGCATTGCCATGGTTCCTGTGATGGGCATGGTGACGGACACCAGCGGGTATTTTGTGGTGGATTCGGTGGCAACCGGTCAGTACGTGCTCAGCTTTGCAGCCGCAGGCTACCAGACCAAAATGATGGGCGGCATCACGGTAAGTAGTGGAGATACCACCTGGGTGAACGTGGATCTGGATCCCATCGGAGAGCCGTTTGAAGTAGTGCTGATAGAAAGTGATGGAGATATGTGGAGGATTCGCACCTACCGGGATTCTTCCTGGAACTATTTCGAAATTCCACTGCTTCGGGCGCGGGGGAGCGGGAGCGACTTCCTCAATACACCGGTAACGGAAATTCAACTGGTGCCGCGCATCGATTCCCTGGGCTATCCCTGGGGAGCCCGTACCTGGGTGGACGATATCCATATTGGCTCTGTGATGATTGATGATTTTGACGATGGAGATATTGGCGACTGGCATGTAGAAGTCGGTTACAATGGTAGCGGATTGGGTTTGTTATTGGATAGCAATACGCCCGATGGCTCTTCCTATTGCTTGCAAATGGAGTACGAAAACTCACTGGGTCTATATCTGGCGGCCTATGCCTACCGGACCTATCAACCCGGCTTGAGCTTTTCCAGCAGCGACACCCTGCGCTTCTGGATTCGCGGTTCCCATCCTTTCTTCTACCCCATGGACGACCCGCTCAGTTATTATCCGCTGGGGATGAACAATGCCTGGGAATATGTACTAAGCATCACCGATACTCTTACCGGCCAGTTAGATACACTTTATCTCAGTCGAAAAGTCATTGGCGACACCACCCTCAGTACGGGTGAAGAATACAAAATCCTCGAGGTGAAAATTTTTGCGGATACGGGTATGGTGGAATTGTCCCATGATTACGAACGGGTGGATTCCCTCTCTGGCGATGTTTATACGTACGATCCCGACCAGGGAGAAATTCACATGCACAATTTATTCGTCTTACCGGGAGATACGGTATTAAGCTTTGGAGAACCATTTGTTTTTGCGGACTGGTATCCCGATACGGTTTTAAATTATCCCACCCATACGCAATATTTCACCAGCGGAGTAAGGTCGTACTACCTGAGTAAAGATCTCGGGCTGACCCGGTTTAAAGACGAATCCGATGAAAATTACGAAGAACGCCTGGTTTATGCCGTAATCGATGGAGTAGAGTACGGTCAGCCGGTGAGCATTGGGTATACTTCCGAAACCCTGCCTCGCACTCTGGTGCTGGAGCAAAATTATCCGAATCCCTTCAACCCCGAAACAGTAATTGGATTTGCCCTCCCCAACCGGTCTCAGGTAACTCTGGAGGTGTACAATTTATTGGGGCAAAAGGTAAAAACCCTGTTTAACGGAGTTTTACCAGCGGGGCACCATCAGGTTACCTGGAACGGCACCGATGCACAGGGACGTCCCGTGGCGAGCGGAGTGTACATTTATCGGTTGAACGCGGGAGAAAAGCAGCAGGTGCGAAAAATGATTTTGATGCGGTAAAAAATTTTCGGAGGTTTTTTCTCCTTCAAGGATATCCTCAATGTTCCACAAGTACTGTTCCCGGAGAATTGGCATCGTGTTCCGGTATCCGCCATTCTCCGGGAATTTTTTTCAAAAAAATGGTTGTTTGAAATTCCCAAATATTGAATCAAACGGTTTACCTACCGGGGAATGCCTTATTCTCTAAGACCAGATTTTTTTTCCCACTTTCGATATTAACAGAGAATTTTTTATCTGGTAAATTGAGATAATAATGCTCTTGAATTTTCCTGATATTAAACTACAAAAATAGGGTATCTTAGCACCACAACGTATAATAAAATGTAGAATAATGTGTGATTTTGTGGTATGTTGGCGGGGAAAGGAATGTTTTAACTCTTGTTTGAATTAGCGATTGGGGAGGGAATGACGTGTGTTTAAATGTTGTGACTCTGGCTCTTCAATATTAACGAAAAATTTATGCGCAAATAAGAATGCTCAAATCTTTCGAAACTTCCTCTTAATCTGGAAAGTGAATCAGGCTACAAGATCCCCTTCGGAATATCGAAAAATTTATTTTTCCTGGTGCCTTAGGAAAGGTATTAAAAAAACAGAGAGCGACGAATTTTTTGATTTCCGGATAGGGGGAATGAACAAGCTTCTTCTGGAACCGAGTCTATTTCAAGAGTCGGAACCTCCGGCGATGGTTCTTGATTTTTCTCTATCGAACACCTTTTTTCTGCTGATATTTTCAGGAAAAATGTTTAAATTTTGGAGAACAAATGAAATATTAAAATTGGGTGGGCGAAAAAATGCCAGCTATGAATACCCATGCTATCAAATGGTAGCACTTTCTCTTTCACTGTAAATCCTGAAGCAAAATATTAACGATATCTCCGTTGTTCTTTCGCTTTCTCTTTCTAAGTTTGACGTCATTTTTTCAGGTTTATTTTTACTTAGAATCGTCGTTACCGAAAAACATTGAGTATTAGAACTTCGGTCAGTTTAAATCACGGGGTACCATTCAATGAAGAAAGGGACTAATATTTTTTTGGTATTTGTCTGGTTGACTTTTTGCGCTACGGAATTACTGGCGCAATTTATGTGGATTTCTCCCCGGCCTCAGGGAAATTTGCTCTGGGATATCCAGTTTTTAAACCGGGAAGTGGGATTTGCGGTGGGCTTGGGATCTACCCTGTTAAAAACACGGGATGGCGGTGAAAACTGGATAAATATTGGTGGCGAATATGTTTATGACATTTATCAACAAATTCAGATGCTGGATGAACAAAACGGATTTATATTATCCGCCAGGTATCCGGAGGGTGTTTATTTTATACTCCATACATCAGATGGCTGGCAGAGCTATGAAGAAATTTTTCGGAGCAAAAAATACATCCGGTATATGTTCTGGTTTGATGAGAACAGGGGGTGGGTTGCCATATCTAAGGGATTGTTTCATACCCGGGATGGTGGATTTTCCTGGAAACAAATTACTGAGGGACGGATTACTCAGATAACCTTTGCAGACTCTGCCCATGGATGGATGATAAGAGGTAACACATTACTT
>JALXCH010000326.1:0-14385 GCA_026991005.1 Calditrichia bacterium
TATTTCTTGTATTAAATGGGGTGGAACTTGTTTTATTTTTTTATTTATTTCTTTGACGCTCATTTTTCATCCTCT
The DNA here is from genome assembly GCA_026991005.1 of Calditrichia bacterium. Next base: position 76 of record JALXCH010000326.1, read on the forward strand.
TTTATTTTTAATATAATTGATACTTTTGGTATTTACAAAAATACAATACGGCTGCTTGGAAATTATTATTATACAGTATAACGCCCAAAACTAACCGGAGCGGGACAGGGATGTGCCGGTTTACCCCTATCTTTATGGGGTTCCGGTTCAGTGAATTGTTATTTTTGTAAGCAGCAAAATTTCTTTTGGCGCGAGCCCCGGTCGAAAGCAAGCACCCATTTTTCGCTGCGCCTGTTCCGCACCGGCGGGAAACGCAACCCAGCGGTTTTTCTTCCACCAACCTTGCCGGAGAAAAAGAACCATTTTTATTTAATCCGACCAACTTTCTCGGCGCCAAAGCCAGAGGGAACATTCATTTGTTTAATAATTTTTTAAAAGCACAAGTTCAATTTAAATATTTAATGGTAAACCAGCAAGATTTTTCCGCTTTGGCGCCTGAAGATGGAACAATTTTTCCGCCGGATAAAAATAAAAACACCGTCCAGCTCCAGCTTATGAGCGTAGTGGATTGGTGATCAGCTCGAGCGACTTGTTCGGCTTTTCTTTTAGAAAATATATTAAGCAGTCTCAAGTTTTTTTTTCTGCTTTCAACGGCTTGATATCTTTTAAAACCTCTTTTTCTTTCCTGATGACCTTATATAAATCCCACCTTAACTGGAGATTTAACCAAAAATCTTCTGATGTGCCGAAATACCTTGCCAATCTTAAGGCAATACTTGGTGTTATGCCTCTTTTTCCATTTATAATTTCATTTATTCTCTGGTATGGCACTTTAATAGCATTTGACAATTGACGCTGATTTATCCCCATTGGTTTTAAAAATTCTTCTAATAATATCTCGCCTGGGTGTGTGGGTTCTCTATGAGTTGGAATTCGTACCATCTCTTTTATCCTTTATGATAATCTACAATCTCTACTTCATCGGGACCCTGGTTCCGCCATTTAAAACAAATCCGATATTGATCATTTATTCTAATACTATATTGGCCCGATCTCCTTCCCTTTAAGGCCTCTAACCTGTTGCCTGGTGGAATTAATAATTCTTGTAAATTTACAACAGAATCAAGTAGTTCCAATTTTCTCCGCGCAAGTTTCCATAATTTTTCAGGGCAACTTTTTCTGGCCTTTTTCGTTCTTTTTCCATTGAAAATATCTTCTGTTCCACTATCTTTAAATGATAATATCATAAAATGATGATATCACGGTTATCATGTTATAGCAAGGACCTTTTTATATTGCCGAACGCTTAAAATTAACCGGAGCGGGAGAGAAAAGTTCCGCTTTACCTCTATCTTTTTAAGTTTCCGGTTGAGTGAATTGTTATTTTTGTGAGCAGCGAAATTCTTTTGGCGCGAGCCCGGGACGAAGGCAAGCGCCCATTTTCGCTACGTCTGTCCTGCACCGGTAGGAAACGTCACCCGGCGGAAACTCTTCCACCCGCATTTCCGGAGAAAACAGAACCGCTTTCATTTAACACTGACCAACCTTCCCGGCGCCAAAGCCAGGGGGAACATTCATTTGTTCAATTATTTTTTAAAAGCCCAGGTTCAATGTAAATATTTCATGGTAAATCAGCAAGATTTTTCCGCTTTGGCGCCTGATGGAGGAACAATTTTTTCCGCCGGGTAAAAATAACGACAAAGGTCAGCGGCGCCAAACCACAAGCGAAGCGGTTTAGGCGTCCGCTGCACCGACTTGTTCGGCTTTTTTATATCTTTTCATCAGCCTGGCCAAAGACCTAAGCGCTTCATTTACTGAAGCTGAATCAGGGAAGTATTCTATCAAATCTGGATCAAGTTTTATTAGATTGGTCCCGCTTTTATACTTAGCAGCATACTTCCCACGGATACCATTGCTAAAATCATATTCCTTTAACATATCTGGATCATTTTTCATTACTTTCATATTGTTTCCTTTCCTTTTTCGTAGCTTTTCTTGCACTGATTATTCTTATTCGATCCATTACGTTCCGTATGGACTACCACCAATATTCTGTTTTTATTTGACATGCCCAAAATGAAAAATCTATCTTATTCTTTAAAATGAAGAGGATCATAAATTGTAATAGAAAATGGGTCGCCAAAAACAGTTGTTGCCTCTTCAAAAGAAATTCCATGTTTTTTAATATTTTGAGATGCTTTCTTATCATCCCATTCAAATATTAGCACAATTTCGTCATCCTATAAATTTGGCCTGATTACACTTATACCATAGGCATTGCAAACATGAGTATTGTATCTTTCATCATGTATTGTTGTTATCAATATCTCACAGTGAATGGTAAGTTTAGTCTCATATTATTTTAGCCGAACGGATAGTTGCCAAGCTGACGGTGGGTGTGTGCAGACAAAACATCCCGAAACAAACAAAAATTCATAGTCCAGCCCATTTCCCAAAGCCTCCCAACCCCACCGTTCAGCTTGATCAAATTGTTAGAATTACTTTTTTATCTTATTTTAACAGCAAGACACTTTTACAATTATATTACTCAAAGCTGGCTGTTGAATAATTCCCCAGCCCCACCGAAACGGGGCCGGGTCTCTTTTACCAGAGGTTAAGTAAACAACCTGCTTTTATTTTACCAGAAGCATTTTGCGGGTTAATCGCAAGTTATCAGTAATTAACTCATATATGTAAATTCCGCTGGAAACTGGATCCCCATTTTGATTTTTACCTTTCCATTGCACCTGATGAAATCCCTTCTCCAGAAATCCATTCACCAAAATCGCTACTCTTTCTCCAGAAATAGAGTATATTGTTAACCTTACTCTCTGATCAAATGGCAGACTAAAACCGATTATTGTAGTAGGATTAAATGGATTGGGATAGTTGGGAAGCAATGAAATTTCATTTGGCTTAAGCGTAGTCGTTAAATCTATTCGTTTTTTTGATTTGGAAGAAAATCCCGGTTCGACAGTATTCGCAACATTTGAAAAATCAGATACATTGTTGGCATTATCTACTGCTTTTACTTTATAATAAACTCCGCCGGCTGGCTGACCACTTTGTGCAATGATGACCTCATTATCCAGATAAGTGTTATTTGTAACATTATCTGCAATAAGATTATACTCATTATCATATAAACTACGATACCGCCAAACCTGATAATGACTTAAATCTCTCTCTCTGTTCTCATCCCATTGTAATGTGGGGTGTTCTCCAGATTGACCAAATAAAATTAAATTTTTTTAGTGGCGCCGGTGCAGCATTCCCCTGATTTTCAAAATATTTTATTCCAATACCTTCCAAGGTTAATACCGGTGGCCATTGATAAATATCCCACTGTTTTTCATGATAACCATTGAACAATTCCAGATCACCGTCATTATTCAGGTCTTCAGCGCTGATATTACCAAACCAGAACTGATCTGGAGGAGGACTAGGGATATCCATAGAGGGAAGATAGAAGTAGTCACTCTGGAAAGCACTGCCATTATCGTTGTAATAAATAATCACATCTACATTAAAATCCACGCTCCATGAATATTCACCACCCATGTATTTCATTGCCAGATCATTATAACCGTCGCTGTTAAAGTCTGCGACTAATAAATTATCACCGCTTAACCCACCAATAGAGGGATTATGAACTGCATTAATATAATTACTGGAAATTGTACCCTCATCGGATAAATATACCCGGGCATCGATATTAGAGGAGTGATAATTGATGAAAAGATCATCAGAGCCGTCGTTGTTAAAATCGCCGAAAACCCCAACAGAAGCTGTATTATTTGACCAGGTGGGGCTGGAAGGTAGAGTTGAACCGGTGTTCTCGAATACATAGACACAACTACCTTCCTCTTCGGTGCCCTGAATGCCAACAGCTAAAGATTGCCGCTGATTACCGGTTGGGCTGGAAGATAGTTGGCCAAAACTCAACGAGCGAACCGTACCGTTAGAAAATGTCCAGGTCCAACCAGGGGTTGTGCTTAAATTTCCACCAGAAATACCATCATAAATTTTAACTGTTCCATTTGTTGCTACCGCTAAATCCATCCTATCATCATTATTATAATTTCCCCAGGCAACTACCACAGCGTTACTGGTGGTAACTGACCAATCCGGATTAGAGCTTAATGTGGAACCGTTATCTTTAAACACCCATACGCGGCTTCCGGCGGCAACTGCCAGGTCTTTGTCGTTATCATTATCCATATCCTCAAACGCGACCCAATTAACCTTGTCGGATATACTGCCCTGGTAGGTTCATAAGGTAGTAGCGTCGTTTTTTACCACGCACAGCCAGGGTTTCCCTTGATATTGACTGCCGACTACCACATCGTAATAATTGTCGCCATTAACATCCCACTAGGCGGTCATGGCCCGAGAAGTCCGATTAGAAATGCTCCAAAATGAAGTGAAGGAATTAGTGATCTGTACTATAGTTATGGAACTAAAAATAATGGTATAAATCAGGACATAATAAATTATTTTCATTATATAACTCATTAAGATTTTAGTGAAATTAATTTAATAAACATCATCTGTCCATCAGAATCACCTCCTTTGCATTAAAGTTATTTGATGAACATCGCTTTAATTGTTTTACTTCCAATCGGCGTTACAATCTGGAAAAAGTAAATTCCGCTGGCATTTGAGTTCAGGATGTTTTCATGAATCTTAATCTGGTAGCTTCCCGCCGGATAAAACTTCTCTTTTACCGGAATTGCGACTTTTTGACCCAGTATGTTATAAATTATCAGGTCTATTATTCCCGTTTGCGGTAAAACAAAGTGAACTACCGTTGAATTATTAAAAGGATTCGGAAATGCGCGTAATGATAATTGCTGAATAACCGGGGTCATCCTTTCGCTTATTCCCACGATACTTTCTTCCCATATCCGAACACGGGCAGGGTAGAATTGTTTGCCAGTGATTAATTCTACATTATTATCATCATCTAAATCAGCAGCAAGGGCATGATGAATGGCGCTGCTGTCCACAGTAGGACTGTAAAATATTGGTTTAAAAGGGTACTGATAATTGGGATTTCTCTTTAGCAAAATAGCATAACCGTCAAAGTGTGATGGAGGACCTGGTTTATATATTTCAGCTGGAGCAGTTATATATAACTCATTATTTATAAAATTCCAGTTCCCTCCCCATAAACAATAACTACCATGATAAAACGAGGTAGAGTCGAGACTTATAATTTTGAAAACATCATCATCAATAGCCATTAAATATAATATAGCACTTCTACCTGGATACCAAGACCAATAATCACTTAGAATTATTAAGTTGAGAAGGCCATCCCCGTCAAAATCAAAAATTTCAGGGTATATCGGATTGCAAATTCTTGTATCAAACCATTTTTGTTGGAAACTCTGGTAACCGTCATATTCCCAGCGGTGAATTTGCGTGCTGGCGCCCGCCATTCCCACATAAATATCACCCCACCCGTCATTGTCCAGGTCGCCCACGGCAATTCCATGTATCGGCAATTGTTGTATCCGCAGCCACCAGTGAAGGCGCTCAAAAGTATTGGGATTTGCGTTTTCGTAAAATTCTACATAAGTATAGTGTGTCGAAAGATTATCCCTATCCATACCAATGATTAATTCTGGTTTTCCATTCAAATCACTATCTGCCCAACGGGCACAGCGGGGATGAATATCGGTCATGGTCACAAAGGCCGGTATCATCTGGCGGGTAAAACTGTTGTCCCCCGTATTTTCAAAAAGAATTAGGTAAGGATCCAATGTCCAACCAGGAGGGCCACCACCGCTAAAAACACACAACTCCAGATTTCCATCGGCATCTAAATCAGTTATCTCCATAACTCCAAAATCGTATGTAGTATCCTGAAAGGTAAATACTTCCTGATAGGTGTTATCAGCAACATTCTCGTAGATATGCAAAACGTCCAGTGATCCCCAGAGCACTGGCCAGGTTCCTAATATCAACTCTTTTTTCCCATCCTGATCCAGATCTCCGATTAATACATTGTAAAGGTGATAGCCAAGATTCTCATTTTCCCATGCTATTTGAAAACCATTACTAACCTTTAATGTTTTTGGTAATTCTCTTCTTATCTGGTATCTTTCGGGATGCGCATCGTACTCACTTCGGGTAATAATCTTATTAGCCCATTGCATCAAATAGTCCTTCTGTCCATTCTCAAACTTGATATTAAGGATATGTCGCATATATTTCTTATCATAAGTTCCAGTTATTTTCTTTATGGGCATATCAAATTCCCACACGGCATTTTCTTTTTCAGCGAACCCACTTACTATCCCGTAATGTAGTTCTAATTTATTTTTCTTGAAAATAAAAGCATCCTGACGATTGTCGTTGTTTATATCCACAATCGCAACAAAAGAGGGAAGGTTTTCCGATATAATCTGACCGTTATAATCGGTTGGAATTAGGATAATTTCAGGATTATTAAATACCTTAGTCACCGGCAATTCAATACCACTTGAAATTGCCGATTTTACTATATTTAGTAAAAGAATAATATAAATATAATATTTCATGATTTTTTCAGATTTTGGGTCGTTCATAAATATTGCGTGAATTATAAGTTATTTAATTCTAACGCCCAAAGCTAACCGGAGCGGAACAGGAATGTGCCGGTTTACCCCTATCTTTATGGGGTTCCGGTTGAGTGAATTGTTATTTTTGTGAGCAGCGAAATTCTTTTTGGCGCGAGCCCGGGATGTTGGCGAGCGCCCATTTTTCGCTGCGCCTGTTCCGCACCGGCGGGAAACGGAACCCAGCGGAAATTCTATCACCCGCCTTTCCGGAGAAAACAGAACCGCTTTTATTTAAACAGAACAACCTTCCTGGCGCCAAAGCCAGGAGGAACATTCATTTATTTAATTATTTTTTAAAAGCCCAGGTTCAATTTAAATATTTCATGGTAAATCAGCAAGATTTTTCCGCTTTGGCGCCTGATGGAGGAACAATTATTTCAGCCGGGTAAAAATAACGTGGTGATCAGTAAACCAAGAGCAATGCCGTCCAAAACTTCAAAAATATCCTCAACTTAAAATGGTGATAAATACTTAAAAATAAATCCAGACCACCCTCGGCTCACCTGCATTGGAAGTTACTACACCAACACACCGACTTTATAGTGCACATCGAACCGAATTATAAGATTAATTGCAGGAACAGCAAAAAAGTAGCTGCTTTCCTTTGGTAATTCTTTCTTTTATACTTGTTGCTAATTTTCTCTTTCTATGGGGTGAAAAATTTATTGAATCCTTTACCTCTTAACTTTTCTTTGAGTATTTCATCTCCCGACCACAGAAGCCCATCTATTTCCAAAGTTAAAGCCACAAAGGGTATATCTTTCAAATCAATATCTTTACATAACTCATAAGCTTCTTTCCAATTCTTTTCATCTATCAGTTCTTCGTTATAAAACTCCATGCTTTTCAGAATTTCATGAAACACCTCCAGTAGCTCTTCTTCTTTTAGTTTAGAGAATTTTACAATTTTCTCTTTGTTTTTGAAAATCTCCAACATCAGAAATCTACAAGAATAGAACTCTGCTTCCTCATTAAAAATCAACTCGCTTCTGAAAATATTATCTCCACTGAGTAAAGCAGAGAAAACAATATTAGTATCAACGATTACTTTCAATTGGTTTTTATCCCAATCTTATTCAAAATCCAATCTTTATTTTCATTCCACCAATTTTCCTTTATTTCTTCCGAGAGTTTCCATGCTTGCTCTTTTGTCATTTTGCTTTTTTTTAAAAGCTTTTCGACTTTGAATTTAATTAATAATCTCCGTAAAAAATCTTCGGAAATTTCTTCTCTTGTAAATTTGATGGTGAAGACATCACCTTCTTTGCTAAGTTCAAGCATTTCGTATTCCTCATCTATAATTAAATTGCAAATATCAGTTGATTAAAAATAGCACTTTTTCAATCCAACTTAAAGATTTTTTTAACATATCTTCCGTATTTACTTAATTGAACTTCTTGAAGTAAACATAAAATCTATCTAATCTATTTTCGTTTTGTTGTTTCATGGATAGTTAATCGCTCATATTATGGAAAGTTGATAAAAATTTTTGATAATTTGTAAGACTCCCTCATTTGGCGCGAGCCCGGGATGTTGGCGAGCGCCCATTTTTCGCTGCGTCTGTCCCGCACCGGCGGAAAACGAAACCCCGCGGAAGTTCTACCGCCTGTTTTTCCGGAAAAACAGAACCGCTTTTATTAAAACAGACCAACCTTCCCGCCGCCAAAGCCAGGGGGAACATTCATTTATTCAATTATTTTTTAAAAGCCCAGGTTTAATTTAAATATTTCATGGTAAACCAGCAAGATTTTTCCGCTTTGGCGTCTGAAGGAGGAGCAATTTTTTTCGCTGGGTAAAAATCACGTACAAGCTCACCCGCCGAGCGAGGCTGGCTCAGAACCGTTGTCAACCAGCACCATCGCAAAGCAAATCGCGCCGCTTACTCACTGCCGAAGGCGGGTCGGGTGAATGCATGGTTGGGCGGGGCTGAAGCAGACAAAATCACTATACAGAACGGGATTTCTTACGGCTGGCAAGCCACTTTTGCAATGACTTTTGACTCTCCCCAGATGGGATACCCGCTAACAAATGCTCAACGCTGATGTCTTCGTCTAAATCCGCCCAATGTATTCCCTGTCCATCACCTATCAGCCGCCATTTTTCACGCTCTTCTTGGGTGCCGTACAACAATCTCGGGTACCACACCAACGGCACGGAAATTGTTCGCCCGTCATTCAACTCCACGATCAATTCATCATCGGTCACTTTCACATTCTGCGCCTTTGCCTGACGCAATTCAATTGCTAAAGTATTCATTCCATTGCTCCAAAATCATCCTTTCTCTATCTTCTACCAGCCGTTGTATCCGCCTGACTTCATGTGCACGAAAACCACCGCTATCTTGCAAGCGTACCGGATCGAGCCAAAATTTCGCTATCTTGCCTTCTCTCTCAACATGCACATGAGGCGGCTCATCGCGGTCGCCGGAATAGAAAAAGAGACGGTATGAACCAACACGGTCTATTGTGGGAGACATCAAGCACCAGATCGTTTCTCTTTGGTTAGAACCTGCTGTAATGTTTTTGTTAATTTACCATCTTTTTTACCCTGTCACCAATCCCACTATCTCATATTCCTACCCCGCATATCTCCCAAAACTAACCGGAGCGGGAGAGAAAAGTTCCGCTTTACCCCCTATCTTTATGGGGTTCCGGTTCAGTCCCGCCAGGACGGGATTATTTTTGTAAGCAGCGAAATTCTTTTGGCGCGAGCCCGGGACGAAGGCAAGCGCCCATTTTCGCTACGTCTGTCCTGCACCGGTAGGAAACGTCCCCCGGCGGAAACTCTTCCACCCGCATTTCCGGAGAAAACAGAACCGCTTTTATTTAACTCGACCAATTTTCCTGGCGCTAAAGCCAGGGAGAACATTCATTTATTTAATTATTTTAAAAAGCCCAGGTTCAATTTAAATATTTAATGGTAAATCAGCAAGATTTTTCCGCTTTGGCGCCTGAAGGAGAAACAATTTTTCCGCCGGGTAAAAATAACCTATAGCTTAGTCGCTCCGTTGATGGCTGCATCAGCTGGAGTTAGTTGTTATGGTCGGGGTATTCCTAAATCTTTACAAATTTTCTTTGCCAAATTTTCATCAATTTCTTTATGCCTTGGAATTGTGGTTACTTTTTTCTCTTTACGATTTACATAAACTGTATGATTGGCTCCCTCTCTTAAAAACTTACATCCATGCTTTTCAAGATGGCAAATTCAATCTCTTCTTTTCAAACCACAACTTCCCCAATTTCCTCTCTGATAAATTCTTTGCCCTTAAGTTCTTCTTCCATTATTTGCTTATTCGCCTCTAAAACAAGCCTGATAGCTTCTATTAAATTCTTTTTTGTCTCCTCAAGAGTTTCTCCTTGAGTATTCGCTCCAGGCAGTTCTTCTACATACCCAATGTATCCATAGGGCGATTTCTGAAACACCGCTGTAAGTTTAGTTCCCATATTTTTCACCACCTTTCCGTAAAATTATATTTTTACATATCTTACTACAACGCTCAAAACTAACCGGAGCGGGAGAGAAAAGTTACGCTTTAGCCCTATCTTTTTAAGTTTCCGGTTGAGTGAATTGTTATTTTTGTGAGCAGCGAAATTCTTTCGGCGCAAGCCTAGGATGAGGCGAGCGCCCATTTTTCGCTGCGCCTGTCCCGCAACAGCGGGAAACGGAACCCGGCGGACTTTCTTCAACCCGCCTTTCCGGAGAAAACAGAACCGATTTTATTAAACACTGACCAACCTTCCTGGTGCCAAAGCCAGGGGGAACATTCGATTATTTTTTAATAGAACAATTTCAAATTAAATATTTCATGATAAACTAGCAAGATTTTTCTGCTTTAGCGCTTGAAGGAGGAACAATTTTTTCCACCGGGTAAAAATAACGACCATGCTCACCTGTTACTATGGAGCGCAGCGGAATAGCGGTCAGGTGGAGCGAATTGTTATATGATGTCGATAAAATATCAATCCCCCTCATTCAAAAGAACTATGATAAATTTCAGCTCCCCATTTTAACAACTGACTTATACTTATGCCCGCCATTGCTGTTAATATGATAAAAAGGAAGAATGGTTTATAATTCAGCCATTCGCCATTTATAGGTAAGAATTTAATCACACATGCAAAAATCGTTAGTAAAACTAAAAACCAATCATTTCTATACCATGTCTTCTTTAATTCTTTAATACGAAAATCTTTGCTTTTGTTATTCTTTCGAACATAATTCGAATACTTGATAACACTATCTATCATTAAGAGATCCCAAAATATTAACAATATAAATATAGTCATAAAATATACTTCCCAAGGCACTTTGATATTTACTATCCATATTTTTTGATTGGCAAAAGCAGAAGGAATATATGTAACCATAAGAACCCAAGATATTCTAGTAATCCACTCAACAAATAATTTCAATTTCCCATTAGCGCCTTTAATCTTTTCATACCAGATACTTTCATCAACAGCCCAGGCATGTAAATATAAACGTAAAGCAATAATTGATAGTATAATAGAAAATATAATTTCAAAATTAGGGAAAGTTAGTGACATCACTTTATTATTAATAAATACTTTTAATGATCCTTTAATTACTGTTCCAAGTAATGAGCTGCTCTCAATGGTTGTTAGAATATATACAATACAAGAGACAACCGCAAAAACAGAAATAGGTCTACTTTTGCGTGACATGAATGCTCCTAATTTTCCAAAATTGTTTTATTAAATAGATTCCATAATTACTAGATCATAATCGTATTCTTTTTTACTTACAGCGGATTTATATCGATAATACTCCCAATATAACAAACGTTGCAACCAGGCACGTGATGAATAAAAATGCTTGAGTCTTCTATGACGGAAAATGAAATAATAATCTTTAAAATTGTATTTTGAAAAATCTATAAAATCTATATCACTTTTCGTTAGTATTTTTGCTTCAACTCCTATTAAACACCACCAAAATGGTTCACAGTTAACTAAGACAATATCTTCCCTAATATTCTTTAAATAAGAAATAGATTTTTCTACCATACTATATATTTGATTATTAATAAAATATAGAGGATCAAATCCTAACAGATTCAATGTTTGTAATAACAGATAAAAATAATGACCAAAAGAAAAATAATATCGAGATATTTTGTAAAAAGGAATGCCATATTTTATTATATAATTTGCTAAATAAATTTGTTTGTCTATTAATTCAATAAAATCTTTCCTTAACTCAGAAAAGACATTCGAATACCATAATATTGTCGATCGAACCGTAGTAACTGTAACCATCGGATCATCTCTTTTTTCCCACGCTTCAGCCATGGGACCAAAAAACACAGAAAGTGAAAGGCCATTTTTATATTTTATTTTTACATCTTCTCCTATTGTATCACATTTAAAAAATGAATTTTTGATTTCATTTCTCCAAAGATCATTGTTTGGTAAGAAGTCTTTTCTTACATCAAAACAATTTCTATTTATAGCTAAAAATAAGACGTCCATAGCTTTACTTGTATCATCCCAATCCAAAGGGAAAAATACTTTCGGAATAGAAGACTTTTTTTCCCATCCCCAAAAGTTTTTTCCATTATAATATTGTGCTTCGGTTAGAATTCTTTTTATTGATTTATTAATTTGACGCTGAAGGAATTCATCGCTGTAATTTGAGCGGAGAACTGATTCACAAAGATAACACTCTAAACCATTATTTGGAGTGTTTCCAATTTTTAAAAAATTTGAACCAATTTTTCCAAACCGTTCTGTTTCTGCTTTTGTTATTTTCATACTTTGATTTATTTCCATAGTCAACCCCTTAAATAAATAATGAAAAACCCAATAATAGATATTGATATAATTAATATATAACGAGATTGTACATGAAAAAGATTTATTATGTCATGAATGCAAAAATGTCTGATATGAGCAGATATTAAAAAGTCATTGTTTATTTGTGGTAACCAACCAATAAGTGTAATAGAAATTAAGCTTATTTTTTTTATATTGCCCAATATTCCTCTTTTCTGGTTGATTTCCGATGATCTTAAACCAAATATGAATTCATTCGCTGTACCATTTAAAACATTTCTATATAAAATTAGTGCTTCTGAAAAAAAAGAAATATTTTCATTAAATGAGATTAATCTCAATATTTGATCAAAAACTATCGGCATGAAAAATGAGATGGAAATTAGCCCAATGCATAAATATCTTGATATAATGTAAAAGAAATTACCATTAAAAAAGGCTAACTGGGATGAAAAAATTATAATTAGAAAACCTGTTATTATAACAGTTTTTTTTATAAATGGATATTGGGATCGCCATTGGTCTTTAATAAAAATTAGATGGAATAACATTAAAAATATTGTTGTAGCAATAAAAGAAGCCAATGACATCTTTAAAATAGAAATTGTACTAATAACGATAAATAAAACTGTAATAAAAACAATAAACAACGATAATAGGTTAATTATAAAAATTGATTTTTTTTGTAGCATAATCTATTTCATCCCGTTGGCTTGTTACTATTAAAATTTTCCCATTCTTTAATGCAATTTTGAAGGCATTATTGATTATTTCTGTATAATTTTCATCTAATCCAGAAAATGGTTCATCAATTGCAATTATTTGCTTGCTACTAATTAGAGCGAGTATAATTGATAAGACCTTTCTCTGCCCAAAACTTAATGATAATACATCATAATTACCATCAAGCCCTAACCTGTCGCATAAAATAGTACATGTATTATCATTATTTGAATCAGCTACGTTAATCATTTTGAATTCGTCTTTTATAGTTGGCCCTAAAAGGTGATAAATAGGATTTGTTGGTATCAGTAATATTCTTGACAATTCCTCATGAATTATTTTAGAGAAATAAAATCTTCTTATAATATGATTAGACTTTTTCCATAGATTTTTAAGTAAGGTAGTTTTACCACATCCATTCGGGCCAATTATTGAAATTAGTTCTCCAGATTCAGCTTTTAAAAGAATGTCATTTCCTTTTTTAAAACCATATTTTATTCTTGCTGACAATTTTATGTTATGTAAGGCATTATTAGCAATAATTTTATCGATAATATCTAAATAATCATAATTGTTAAACTTTGAGCGATAGGAATCAATTTTGAAAGTTTCAACATTACTTGAAAAATGAAAAAAATTGTAGCCTAAATCAGCAGATAAATGAAGTCTTGAACTTATAAAACTTAGATGAAATCCTCCCATACGAAAATATTTATTGAAAATATTATTAATTTTAGCAATCCAATATTCGTCTAAATGAGTAGTCCATTCATCTGAAAAAATAAGCGGTACACCAGACACCAAAGCTGTGCAAATAACCAAACGTTTTTTTTCTCCATCAGATAAATATGATGAAGGTATTTTATTTATATTATTTATCTCAAAATGCTCTATTAATTCTTCTTTCCACTCTGAATTTTTTGCTTTAGTAATATTAATCTCGTCCATAGGTGTGAAACCTAATAAGCCATAATTTATCTGTTGAGGTATTAGTCTAAAAAGATTTTTATTATTAAGTAAATCAAGTTCTTTATTATTAATCTTAATGGTACAAGATAGATTATTAACTTTAGCATAAATGTATTCAGGTATTACCCCGGTAATTGCTAACAAAAGAGACGATTTACCCGATCCATTATTTCCTAAGATAGTTAAAGGAAAATTATCGCGTGTAAATTTCAAGCCGCCGAATTTAATTAACGGTGAATCGTAATCTATTATACACTGTTTTATTTCAATAGAAT
>JALXCH010000326.1:14395-18674 GCA_026991005.1 Calditrichia bacterium
CAGATATATTAATCATTTAATCTTTTGAATTGTTTTAAATCTTTTAGACGATAGTTATAAACCATATTCCCAAGATATAGGCCAATAATAGTAACTATCAAATTCATAATTAATATAATCCAAAAAGCATTTTGATATTTATTTAAAGCATTTATAGCGTCTTTACCAAATCCCAAACTAAGTGCTCCAACCAAAGTAAACATAATACTCGCAGAGCCTACAAGTCCACCAAGATATAAGCCCCAATCTTTGAATTTAGAAATGGAATAAATTGAATCCCACAATATTCCAGCAACAATACCAATTAATATCTTATAAAATCCAGGAGGGCCTAGTGTAGTAGTAGGTGTTGCGAATATCGAAAAAACAAGCCACATTATTGTAGCATTACCAAAATATTTTGATGACACAAGTCCAATAACCAATACCATTGCAGTGAGTACACCATTAAGTACACCGCCAAGTAATGGTATACCTGTAGTTACATTCAATACTGTACCTAACGACCACGCAATAATAAAAGCTGCAACACCAAAAGCAACGCTAAGGAATATTTTTTTTCTCATATTCAGATCCTTTCGCTTAATTTGTTAAATCATATAACGCCCAAAGCTAACCGGAGCGGGACAGGGATGTGCCGGTTCCGGTTGAGTGAATTGTTATTTTTTTGACAGCGAATTTTTTTGGCGCGAGCCCCGGATGAAGGCGAACGCCCATTTTTCACTGCGTCTGTCCCGCACCGGCGGGAAACGTAACCCGGTGGAAGTTCTACCACCTATTTTTACGGAGAAAACAGAACCGCTTTTATTTAATCCGACCAACCTTCCCGGCGCCAAAGCCAGGAGGAACATTCACATTTGTTTAATTATTTTTTAAAAGCTCAGGTTCAATTTAAATATTTCATGTTAAATCAGCAAAGTTCTTCCGCTTTGGCGCCTGAAAATGGAACAATTTTTCCGACGTGTAAAAATAAAGAAAAAGATTACCGGAAATGACACGTTCGAAAAAACTTCAAAATTGTAAAAATCTGGACGCGTAGCATTTTTCGGTTGAGCGATTTGTTATGCTTTAAACCATATAATAGATGAATTTGGCTGATTAAAAGCCATAGCCAAAACCTATTCCAAAAGAATGGGTAAATTCTTCAGATAGTATTGGTGTGTATGCTATACTAAAATTAAAACCGCCATTAGGAGGAAAATACATGTAACCAAGCCTTAAAGTAGCTCCAATATCTAGGCCCGATTTTTCACTTAATAAATCAGTTTTTGCAGAAACATAGGCTAACTCAGGCCCTGCACCAATTTCTAAATTATGACTACCAAAGTTAATTAAATAATTAAACATTATGGGAAAAAGAGCTAAAACGACATTTGAGGCTTGACCACCATCTGTTTCACCGTTAGCCGTAAAAAGCATGGCCCCTGTTCTCAAAGAAAATTGTGGATCAAAAAATCTCTCATAATTAAGAGAATAAATAAAACCATTGCCTAAAAACTCAATATAGATATTATTCCTAACAATTCTATTGTCCTTTTGTTCTTGGGCAAAGATACTAGTAAGAAAAATGAAAGAAATAAAAAATACAATAAAATAATTTTTCATCTCTACCTCCTTAACTAAAATAACTTGCTCAAAAATTAAGAAACAAAAGTATCAATAAAAGCAAGATTAATACCAATTGTTTTAAGACAAAATCAAAAAAATAACCATTAATCTATTAATTATGTTTACAACTCGATTTAAATCGAGTAAACTAAATATGATTATTAAGGTAAATCATAACATTATTTTTTATATAGAATCCACAACTACTGCTTAATCTGAAAACATTTTAAGAAATTTTTTCTACAATTTCAAGTATTTTCTGTGGATATATCGCAATAATCATTTATATTTTTGTAAAAAACAAGGGTAGTTCAAATTCTATACAATTTATGAAAAAAAATATTTTCCATCAGTTTGATCAACTTTTACTCTCCAGAATCAAAATTCAGAAAAAATACGTTCCCTATTATGTAAGTTGGGTAAAGAAGGCATACCTTTATTTTAACCTCCCTTATTTTGATAAACTATTGAGTGCAAAACAGAAGAATGATTTTTTGCACTATCTTTTTTACATTACCAGGATTGGCAGGTGGAACAGGCAAAACAAGCATTACATTACTACACCCATTTTCTGGAAAAAAAAATGAAAGAGAATCAAAAAGATTCTATTTCTCCCCATATTCAATCCTGGAAAAATATGATTGATAAGACGCAGCGCGTTCTTCGGCTAAAGCATCGCTCTATTCATACGGAAATATCGTATTTGAACCGGATTAAAAAATTCGCCGGATTTAACCGTTTTAAACCTCTTGATAAAATTTCCGGGAGCGATATCCGAAAATTTCTGGGTTCATTAGCCGTAAAAAATCATGTTTCTTCTTCACAACAGAATCAAGCCCTCAACGGTTCAAGCGGCTTTTAACACCGCACCCCGCCACCGGGTAGAAAGGGGTTACACTTTACCCGGGAAATTCCCTTTTTTACTCACCACCTCCCGAATTAAGCGGTGGAATTCTTCTTCCGGTTGAATGCGACCCCGTACCTGTAAAAAATAGAAGCGCTCATCACGCTCGGTGAGGAGGGGTGCGATTTTCACGGCATCTTTCTGGGTGCACACCACTATCCGGGCCTGGTGGGCATCGGCCTGGGTGCGAAGTTCCTCCAGCTCCTGCTTTGTATAGTAATGATGATCGGGAAACTTTTTCCGGAAGACAATCCGGGCACCGAGTTGGGTAAGAGAGCGAAAGAAGTTCCGGGGCCGGGCAATCCCGGCAAACGCCGCAACGGTCTGCCCCTTCAGATGTTCCACCGGGAAGCTGCAGTTGGTCGCGATTTGCACCAGCGCAACCGGTTCCAGTTTCAAGCTAAACACCGGTCGATGATATCGGGATTCCAGCCGTTTTTTCAGTTTCCGGAAGAATTCGCTCTCTTCGGAAGCTCCCGTGAGTACAAAAGCCCCGGCGCGCCGCAGGGAAGCGGGAACATCCCGGTAATCCGTAAGGGGAAAGGTAAAAGGCAGGCGGCTCCAGCGGCGCACATCCAGCAGCACCACATCCAGATCCCGTTGCATGGCCCGGTGCTGGAAGGCATCATCCAGCACAAACACGGTACGCGGTTCTTTACGATAAATCAAGCGCGCCGTACAGCACCGGCAGGCATCCACACCCAGCATAATCCCCGGTACGTTCTGCAGCAGCAGGTACGGCTCATCCCCAATTTGTTCCGGAGTAACGTGGGGAACATCCCGGGATTCCACCAGGCGAAGCTGCCGGTCCCGCCGGGCATATCCCCGGCTCAACACCGCTACGGGATGCCCTTCCCGCAGTAGGAAGCGAGCCACCGCCTCGGTAACGGGGGTTTTCCCGGTGCCCCCCAGTTGAATGTTCCCGATGGAAATTACCGGTGCCGGAATGCGGCAGGATTTCCGCCAACCCCAATCGTACAATTTGTGGCGGAACCATATTAGCCCTGTGTACAGGAGAACCAGGGGAAAAAAGAGGACGCCCACCAGCCGGATTAGCGCAACCACGCTTCCGCCCTCCGATCCAGCTCATTAATCACCGCATTTAATTTTTCCTGATAAATTTGAACCTCGCGGGCATCTTTTAGGGGAGGCACATAAAAGGGCGCCCCGTACACCACCCGGCAGCGGGCAAAAGGAAGCACAATCATCAGCCGGTCCCAGCTGTTCAATCGTTTGTAGCGGTTTGCAGCAACCCCAATGGGAATGATGGGCCTTCCCGTTTCGGAAGCCAGACGCACCACACCGGATTTTGCCCGGCGGCGGGGTCCCAGAGGACCATCCGGTGTGAAAGCCACACTAATTCCCCGCTGCTTCATCTGGCGACGCATCCAGCGATAAGCCTCCGAACCACCGCGGGTGCTGGAACCACGAACCGTGCGCAACCCATAAGCATGGAGGATGCGCGTAATCACTTCCCCATCAAAATGGCGACTTACCAGCACATACACCTTCCAGTTCTGATGCGGAAACATGCCCAATATCATATTCTCGTGCCAGAAGGCGTAAATTAACCCTTTCCCTTCTCGCCGCAACTGCCTCACCCGCTGCTGTCCGGAAATCCGGATGCGCAACGTAGCCCGGTAAAGTAACAGGATGGGCAGAGCCAGAATGTGAGCAACAAAAAGAAGCAGTTTTTGTCGGAATCGTTTTTTCATGAATTGTGAAGTTTTTAAATCCATCAACAAGCGTCGCTACCGGCACCTAAAG
>JALXCH010000327.1 GCA_026991005.1 Calditrichia bacterium
CTCAAATCCTGTTTCGTTGTTTCGCCCGTGTCCCAGTTGTACTGATACAGTGTAAATTTACGGAAGTAATTGTTGTTGTAAGAAAAATTGCCGCTGACCTCCCAGTGGGAGCTCATCCGCCAGCGCAGGGAGGTTTCCACACCCCGATGCACCGTCTCCTCGGCATTTCCCCGGATGGGGAATCCATCCTCATCCACCTGGCCGTAAGGTACAATTTCGTTCCGGAAACTCATGTAAAATAAGTTAATTTTTGCCGAGAACCGATCTCCCAGATATCCCCATCCCAGCTCGTAATCCCACAGCTTTTCCGGTTTCACCACCGGATTTTTCCAGCAGATGTAATCCACCTGGCCGTTACGGTACACGGTATCTGCCTGTGTGAATAGGGGATGAACCCCCAGGTCATCCGGCCCCTGCCACACATCGTACAGTTCGTTATCTGCCGGTTCCCGCTGGGCGAAAGAAGCATTGAGGTAGAGATTCATTTTAGAGGTTAGATTGTAATTTACCCCGAAGCGGGGATTAAAGAAGTTGTAATCGACCTGGAAGCGATGTCGGTACTCACCGCTAAAGTTCCCGGCAGCTCCGTGATGGAAGGTGTAGCCAATGTGCTGGGAATACAGGTTTACCATCACCGTGAGAGGCCGGAAGGGATGGAAGAGCTCGTTGGCATAAAGGGTGAAGTACGATTTTTCTCCGTAGTACTGGTAATACTTCATTCCGGGACGGAAGGAGGGAATATTGGTTTCCACCCATTTTACTTCGCCCCAATGGTCGCTGCGGAAACCGCTTAAATAGGTGCCCACGGTAAGCTCTCCGCCCGTGTGCTGCCAACCTAACTGGCCAACCCAACCTACCTGATCTTTGGTAACCCATTTCTGGCGAATGAGGTCGCTGCGGCTGCCATCGTCCCGGGGAATGAGTCCGTATTCCCACAAATTGCGGTGCGATTTGTACGTTTCGTAATACCCGCTTCCGTGAATGTAAAACAGGGTGTTGTTCAAAGTCAGATGTTTTGCCAGATAGTAAGTATGGTGCAGTTCAAAGTGGGGCTGGCTGAAATGGTCGATTGTGTTGGGATAGGTGATGGGATTGTGCCGATGGTTCTCTCGCAGGGCATCTTCCGGCGACGCTTCCCAGGCGGCGTGAGTAATTTCCTTTCCGCCATACACATTTAACTGGGTGAAGGATTTTTCCCCGTAGCGGGAGATGGTGGCAAAGTAAGAGACGAGATCAGTACCGCTATTTTCCCGATAGCCATCGGAAAGAATGTGCGAAAAGCGAAACTGCGCCTGGTAGGTGTTGTTAATCAGGTTGGTGTTGATTTTGGCGCCGTACTTGCGGGTTCGGTAGCTACCCAGATAGCTCATCACCTCGGCTCCGGGACGCTGCAGGTTTCGCACAGTTACCAGGTTGAGGCTTCCTCCAA
This sequence comes from Calditrichia bacterium, assembly GCA_026991005.1. Next base: position 1,430 of record JALXCH010000327.1, read on the forward strand.
ACGTGGCTACCCCGTACACGGAACTCCCCACACCGCGCTGCAATTGCACGTCCTCCAGACTCTCGGCAAAATCGGGCATATCCACCCAGTACACCTGATGGTCTTCGGGGTCGTTTAAGGGGATACCGTTAATCATCACCCCAACCCGACTCTGGTCGTATCCCCGAACTTTCAGGTAAGTGTAGCCGGTGGGACTTCCGGCATCGGCGTAGGAATACACATTGGGAATTTCGGTGAGGAGCAAGGGGATGTCCTGCACCGAGTAATTTTCCTTGATGTATCGGGCAGGAAGGTTGGAGAAGGTCACCGGAGTTTCCCGCTCCCGGGCGCGGGTGGCAGAGACCACCACTTCCTGACCGGGAAGCACCTCCGGTTCCAGCCGGATGGTGAACTCCCGGCTTTCCCCTTCCTGCAAGCGGAACGATTGTTTAAACACCCGGTAACCCAGGTAGCTCACGCTTAACAGATGCTTCCCCGCCGGAACGTTTTTCAGAATGAACAGCCCCTCCGCATCGGTTGTGGTGCCCTTGTTCAAATCTTCGAGCACCACATTGGCGGCAGGCAGGGGAATTCCTGTGGAAGCATCTTCCACTTTTCCACGAATGGTTCCTGTTTGCGCAAAAAGGCTGGTTGACAGCAGAAACAACACGAACCCGAAAATAACCCGTTTCATACGATAGCCCTCCTGAAATAAAAAAACCGTTTTCCACGCAGGAAACGGCTTGGCTCAAAAAACGGGAGAAATGTCTCGGGTTCTTGAGCTCCGTTTCCTACGCTGGTATTACCCAGTTCAGGTTCAAGGGGTCATTTCTCAGCCCTCGTTTCCGAGAGCACCCCCACGGAGCGAGAACAATATACTATTCAATATGAAAAGACGCAATGGGTGCTTTAAAAAATTGTTGCTGCTCCCGAATGGAAAATTGCGGTAATTGGTTTTGAGAATTGATTCTCCGGGAAGGGATTTTCTTGGGGCGATTGGTTTTACCGGTTAGAAGTTCATTCCTCGGGGAGATTCAGGAGTTCCCGGTACACGCGGATGGTGCGGGCTGCTACCACGTTCCAGGCGTATTGTTCCAGCACTCGCCGCCTGCCAGCCCATCCCAGACGATGGCGGAGGGATTCATCTTCTAATAAAATTTGCAATTTCTTACGGAGGGCTGCCACGTCCCCTTCGGGAAAAACCAGACCGGCATTGCCCAGCACGTTGGGGATCTCTCCGCAACTGGAGCCAATGACCGGCACCCCGCTGGACATGGCTTCAATCAGTACCCGGCCAAATTTTTCCACCCAATTGGGGCGCGTTAGGGAAGGCAGTACGAAGATGTCCATGCAGTTCATATACTGAGCCACCTCTTCGTGACTGGCCGAGGGGATAATGAAAAGTTCCACTCCCAGGCGCACGGCCTGCTTTTTCAGCTCTTCTCGCATGGCACCATCGCCGACTACCAGCAATCTGACCGGTAATCCTTCCAGCGCCTGAAGGAGTAAATGTACTCCTTTGTGCTCTACCAGACTTCCTACAAATCCCACCAGCAGTTTATCTTCTGTTTTTAGCTTGCCACACAGTTCCGGAAGCTGACGGGGACGAAATGCTTCGCTATTGACGCCGTGGGTGATAATTTCCACCCGGCCCTGATACCCTTTTTGCCGCAGCACCTCCACGGCCATGCCATTCCGGGCCAGAATCGCATCGGCATGGCGCAGAACGTATTTTTCCACCAGATTGAATGGCGGAGGATAATTCTTGAACTGATGCTGAGAGGCGTGAAGTACCAGCTTGCTGTGTGGGGAGTAGCGGTTGCGCAGGCGGGCAATCTGCCAGCTCCCCAGGTTAAACACCTCGTTCTCCATATCGATAATGTCCGGCTGGTACTCGATGAGCAGGAATTTCAGATGAGAGCGAAACATGGCAAGATGCAAATTGCCCGCAAACCAGATTTTCCCAACGACGATATCGTACAGTTCGTCGAAATCTTTTTCCAGGTACCGGCGCTCCCGGCTCCAGAGTTCCTTCCAGTAAGGTGGTACCAGCACCCGTACCTCCCATCCGCTCTGGCGGGCAATTTCGTGGGGCAGCGTCTGGTAGAATTTCTGAATGAAGGATGTAAAGGAAATCATTAACACTTTTACTGCGGGAGTTCGTTTCACTTGCGCTCCTTTTTTACTGTTCACAGTCATATTTTCTCTTCCACGTTCCTTTTACCCCTTGCGGAAATTGACCCGAAAGGTTTACTCCTGTGCCGGAGACTTCGGTGTTCAGTACTTTTTATAGATTTATTATCGGATGCCGGAAGCGAGGCTGTACCGCTTCTCTTAATTCCCGCAATATTAAGGGAACTTCCACATGGGAAAATTTACTCACCACCCGGTTCCGGACGAAATCGCCGTTTGACCATTTCCAGCAGCATCACCAGATGTTCCCAGCGCAGCAGGCGGAAGGCGAAAGAGAGACCCAGATACACCGCTGCTCCCAAAACGACCTTCACGACCAATCCCGGAGAGCGGGTAATGAGCAGAATGCCCAGCGCCATTCCTCCGGTGCTGATTCCGATTTTTCCCAGTTCGGAAAGGGAAGGAAAAGGCACCTGCAAACTGCGCAATTCCCATACGGAAAGAATTACGGCAACGATTTCGGAGATTAATGTCGCGATACCGGCACCAATCAAATCGTAAGGAGGAATAAGCAAGTAATTCAAAACCACATTTACCAGCATGGAAATGGCGGCGATGACGGCAAAACGGTGCTGTTTTCCGGTGGCGTTCAGTACAATCATCAAGTGCATTTTCAGGAAGATGAAGATGAGGGCAATGCTTAACCAGCGTAGTACGGGCACATTGACCAGATATTCCGGAGTAAACAACCATTGAATAATGGGACGTGCCAGGAGCGCCAGGGCAACACCAATCGGAAGGGAAATCCACAATAGGAATAGAAAGGATTGGCGGAAGGTGCGCCGAAAACGTTCCATTTCCGAAATGAAAAGAGCCGAAAGTGCCGGGAAAAGCGCCATCACCAGGTTTTCCGGAATGAAGGTGAGGCTTTCCACCAGCTTGCGGGCTACACTGTAGTAAGCCACCATGGACTCACCATGGAAAATTTTCAGCATCACCGTGTCAATGCGTCCGGAGATGGTGGCGAACAGGTACATCAGGGCGAAGGGGTAAGAGAGTTTCAGAATGCCCCAGGTGGCTGCATTGAACCAGCGCCAGTGAATGCGTTGAAAGAAGCGGCGCATGAATAAAAAAGCGACCAGTGCTTTTAAAAATTCAATAGCAGTAAAACTCCACAATAGGGTGGTGAGATGGGCGCGAAGCTTCCAGAGGAGGAGACTGACCAGCAGCATGGCAAGCCGCTCGAATAGATTGACCAAGGTTTCAAATTCCATCTTTTCGAACGCCCGGAAGACGGAAATAAAATGACGGCTGAAATTGTCGAACACCAGGTAGATGCTGAAGATGCGAATGGCTCGAATGACTGATGCTTCCCAGTGGAAAAATCCCACCAATCCATTGAGAAACAACAGAACCAATCCCGAAAGTAGGGTGACCAGCGGGATGGAGGTTCCCAGAAATTCGTTAATGCGCGCTTTGTTGCGGGCAATGTCCCGGGTGAGCAGGGAGTTTAATCCCAGATTGGCAAAAATCATAAATAGCGCCACAAAGGCCAGAGCAAAGCTGAAAGTACCAAATTCCGCTGAAGTGAGCATGCGGGTTAAGATGAGCACCAGCCCGAAGTTAATCAATTTGGTGAGAATCTGGCTGAGGAAAAGCACCAGGGTGTTTTTAACAATGCGTTGATTCGGGTGGCTCTCGCCAGAATGCACTGTGTGTCCGCTTTTCGCTTCCATGCAGGCAATTTACAACGAAAGTCCGAGTTTGAGAAATGCAAAATTTGGAAAATGGAAGTGGTTGACTGATTGAGATGTTTAAATTCCGGAAATATTCCGGGATTAAACTTGCACCTTCTGGGCCAGTCGCCTAAATTCCGGACACATTGAGGAAAGAAATCGTTGCGGAAATTGAAAGCATCACGCATTGTGAGAGGGAATCATTTAACTCGATGAAACAAACTATACGCCTATTATTCTGGATTGGAATTTTTATTTGGTGGAGCTTCCTCCCGGCGAAATCATCCAGGGAGATGCACATCGTGAGGGTGAATTTTCAGGGAAACCGCACTTTTACCCGGGAGGAACTTCTTCAGGTAATTAAAATCCAAACTCCCGGACCTGTGGAGCGGATTTTCCTGCCCCAGAGCGGTACGCTTTTTCAGGATGCCATC
>JALXCH010000328.1 GCA_026991005.1 Calditrichia bacterium
CATTGGCAACTGGCGGATCGTTCACCGGATTAACGGTGACGTGTACCGTGGCAGTCGCCGTACCACCATTCCCATCGCTGATGGTGTAGGTGAAACTGTCCGTACCATAATAATCATCATCCGGACTATAAGTGATGGTGCCATCTCCATTGTTGACCGCTGTACCGTGGGATGGTGAGCCAACCGAAGTAACAGTTAAGCTATCTCCATCCACATCACTATCGTTGGCCAGCACGTTCACCGTGCCCGGCGTGTCTTCATCAGTCGTTAATACATCATCATTGGCAACTGGCGGATCGTTCACCGGATTAACGGTGACGTGTACCGTGGCAGTCGCCGTACCACCATTCCCATCGCTGATGGTGTAGGTGAAACTGTCCGTACCATAATAATCATCATCCGGACTGTAAGTAATGGTGCCATCTCCATTGTTGACCGCTGTACCGTGGGATGGTGAGCCAACCGAGGTAACAGTTAAACTATCTCCATCCACATCGTTATCATTAGCCAGCACATTTACCGTGCCGGGCGTGTCTTCATCAGTCGTTAATACATCATCATTGGCAACCGGCGGATCGTTCACCGGATTAACAGTGACGTGTACCGTGGCAGTCGCCGTACCACCATTCCCATCGCTGACGGTGTAGGTGAAACTATCCGTACCATAATAATCATCATCCGGACTGTAAGTGATAGTACCATCTCCATTGTTGGTTACAACACCATGGGAAGGATTGCTCACGCTGGTCACTGTAAGCTCATCCTCATCGGGATCTGTATCATTGGCCAGCACATTTACCGTGCCCGGCGTGTCTTCATCTGTGGTAAGAGAATCATCGTTGGCTATGGGGTCATCATTTACATTTTCAACCGTTAAAGTATAGGTTTGGGTGTCCACATCACGGGTAACCCCATCAGACACCTGGACAGTTACTGTGTGGGAGCCGACATCATCGTTTCCCGGGGTTCCACTGATTAGCCCTGTGGAACTATTGATACTCAAAAATGCTGGTGCTGTGGTTAAAGAATAAGTCAGGGCATCCCCATCGGGATCAGTCGCAGTTACCTGATACTGATACAACTGTCCCTGAGTTGCAGTAGTATCGGGGGTGGAGGTGATTACCGGGGGATCGTTCACCGGATTTACCGTTAGATAAACCATTGCCGAATCGTATGCACCATTTCCATCAGATATCACATAAGAGAAGCTGTCTGCCCCGTTGAAATTCGTATCCGGTGTATAAGTGACGGTGCCATCTTCATTCTCCACTACCGTTCCATGCACCGGGGTTCCCAGATTGTACACATAAATACTGTCTTCATCGGGATCACTATCATTGTTCAGTACATCAATTGTAACGGAATTATCTTCATCGGTTGTCACCGTATCATTCACTGCGATGGGCGGGTCATTGGTATTAATAACGGTGATGTACACAGTGGCCGTGTCATAACCGGTATCGCCATCATATATTTCATAAAAGAAACTATCTGCTCCAGAAAAACCCGCATTGGGTGTATAAGTAATCGTACCATCGTCATTGTTGATGGCAGTTCCATTTACCGGATTCCCTACCGAAGACACCATAAGTGTATCACCATCAGGATCGCTATCATTGGCCAATACGTTAACCGTAACGGCCGTTCCTTGATTGGTCGTAGCAGTATCATTGACTGCCGTAGGTGCCTGGTTATTGGTAGGGGCTTCGTAATGGATAATCAAGGTATCATCACCAGTAAAAGTATAACTACTGGTAGTAAACATATCCTGCCCATTAATAGTCAACACCCCCTGGGAACCAGTACCGGAAGGAAATGAAGATAAATCCCAGGTTACAGTCCCACTTCCACCATTTGTACGATAAACAACCAGTTCCCATTCATTTGGTGTTTTTGTATTCGAACGATAATCTTTTGCTAAATTATTGAAGAAAGGGTTACTAGGATCGTGGATTAAAAGAGAGGTGTAAAAGCCTCCTCCAGGTCCCGGAGCCGGATAAACTTGATCCACACCTGGATCAAAATTATCTGTAGCCCCAATTTTTGTCCCCAAATTAAAATTGTATGTATTTGAATTGAATGTCACCACAATAGGAATGTCCCATTCACTTGTTACCGGCGTTCCAGCAATTGCCATATTGGGAATGAATCCGAATAATAGCAAAAGCAGAGAAACCGTAGTTATTAATCTAACGGTTAAGGTTTTTCGCATGTTTATTCCTCCTGAAAATTTATCCTTCAATTTATTTCCGATTTTTATTAATAAGGTTCAATTATTTCAATAGCATCATTTTCTTAATAGCAACTTTATCGCCTGCTTTCAGACGGTAGAAATAAATTCCCGAAGGAACTTTGTGACCCTGTGCGTCCTTCGCATCCCAGATGACTTCGTACACGCCGGGTTTGCGATTTTCATTCAGTAAGGTGATTACGCGTTGCCCCAGAATATTGAAAATCTCCAATTTCACCTTACCCGGTTTATCAATCGCAAAACGAATATGGGTCGTGGGATTAAAGGGATTGGGGTAATTGGCATAAAGGGTAAACTTCTTAACCGGAAAACCTGGCAGATTCAGGCCCATTGCTCCCGGAGGTGGCGGTGGAGTGCTTCCAAATTTAGCCACAAACTCCTGCCACTGGGGTTGATTCTCAAGCCCCTGAGCCACCGGAGCTGATGTTAACGCTCCTGAGGACACCGTTAAATCGCAATCCTGATAAGCCGCAATCCAATACCCTTCCCCGGGTACCAGCGTAGTTGTGGCGTAATACTGCTCGGTGCTGTGGTTATATCCATAAGTAATCAAAATGGAACCATCGGGATTATCATTGGGATTGGAGAAATCCACCGAATCGTACAATGCCCCAATCATATGCCATCCCTGCGTATAATGCCCGGAATAGCTATTTAATGCTGTTCCACTAATGGTGCTACTACTGGAATTGTAAAAGGCTAACCAGTATCCCACACCGGTAGAAAGGTTAGATACTGCTTTATAGGACTGACTCGCGTTATCCCATTTGTAAGCAATCAAGGCATCGGGGAATAGGGTAGAGACCGAACTATCTGCCGGTGTTACAGGAAGGGAAACCATATACCACCCTGCATCCGGGAAATTATAGTTGAAAGACACTTCGTTTTGATAGGTATAATGGATAGTTGCCACTCCATCTCCGGAGAGAGCCAAACTATCCGTGGTTCGCATATCATAACTCTGTCCATTCCATTCTATACTGAAATAACCCACGGCAGGTAAACTATCCGGTACCCAGGTGAGGGTGAAATTGCCACCGCCGGTATTCACAATGTGGAGTTCCCAATCTTTACTGGCAGTAAAAGGAGACGCCCAATTCTTAATATCGGTAGAAAGGTAATTGGGTACGGCAGTGATGTAGAAATACGAATCGAATTCCGTACCGGAAACCGTTGTGGCCACATCCATTCCCGAATCATACCCATCCGTGGCGTTTTTATCTCCACCGAAATATCGTACCATACTCAAGGAATCGTTGGCTACGGTCATGGGTACCTGCCAGGTTTCAAACAGTCGGATAAATAAAGATAGGCGGGTGGTATCTTCCAGAATTCCGGAAGTGCTATCCGTCACTACAATTTTCACATCGTAGTGTCCAGTTGCCGTAGTATCCGGAATATCCAATAACTCGGTAAATCCATCGTCAGTGGAATCCAGAAGTGTTACATAACGCGTCGCCTGCACCACAACCGCATCCAGTGAATCCAGCAAACTGGTTGTCACCAATACCACCTGAGAAGCAAGGTAAGTATCGATCTCTTCAAACACACTAATTGTCTCGCCCGCTTTGTAAGTGGATTTGTCCAGACTGGCGGAACGAATCGAGGCATGTACTTTTCTCATTTCTACCGGAACAGTAACCAGCGTATCGTAGGGATCATTCGAAGCAATTTTAATCCATCCATTATAAACTCCAGAAGCCATTCCAGTCCCATCTAAAGTAACCAGTACCGGCAAGCTATCTCCCGCAGCAACGGAATCTGACAGAGGCGATTCACTCAACCATCCCGAAGAGGAATCTGAAATAGAGAAACCCAATTTCAGCGTGCCCACATTTTTAATCCACAGTGTATCCACCACACTACTTTCGCCTACTACAAATTCCGAGATAGAAGCAGGATTCACTTCAATTTCCGGCATAGGTGGTTTCACTCCCAGTATCACTGGTCCAAAGGTTTGTGGTGCTACATAAATAGCGCCGTAAGGCCAGTCCGCATTGTGGTTATAATAATGATTCAGATAGGTATATCCATCATATTCGGTAATAAAAAGCCCAATAGTATCTCCCATACTGGCTGTAAGCATACTATTTTGCAAATCAATATCGATTTCCCATACCATATGGCCACTGGCAATAGAAGCATTTGCCGAGACACCCGTGGGCCACAACACATTGGGTTCGAAATTAATACTATCCGGATACGCACCATAAGTCGGTTTAAATCGTATTTTAATAGAATCTGTATTCTCATACGTAATTATAAATGCACCTTCAGTGGTCGTAGCGGTTGGATCCCAAGTTTTGCTAAAATCGTCATCGAACCAGATATCAATTTCGTTATCATCCGCATCATGAGTATTGTTGGGATCGTCCAGCGCGATGTACAAATGATTTTCACTATTTTTCATATAGACAAAAATGGAATCCAGAGAAGTATCGGACTGCACGGCAAACCGTACCGCATCATCCCATTCGTTTGCACTTAACACACCATCCAGTACAGGTATAAAACCAGAGTAATTCAATTGTTTTGTAAGCACACTGTCGGCAGTAGGAGTGGCCGAAATTTCATGGGTATAAGGACTTTCGGTGGTGTCGTTATAAAAAGCAGTAAGCACATAATAATAGGTAGAATCATTATGTACGGTTGTGTCAATGTAATCTTCATGATCGCTGTAAGTTCGATTGGACACATCTACATCAGCAATAAGGGTGTAGGGTCCACCCGGGGTAGTACTGCGATAAATACGATAACTTACCAGGGTATCGGTTCGACTTCCATTTACCTGCTGAGAACTAGCTGGTTCATCCCAGGTAAGGGGTATCATCCCATTGAAATAACTCCCGCCAACCACATCTCGAGGAGCAGGTTTTGGTAATTTATCATTATAAAATTTCATAATAAGTCGAAAGGCATCCTGTTTAGTGTGGAGTGGTGTATTATCCACCAATCCACCGAATTCGTAACTGCTACCAATTGTTTTATAAGACTCTCCATCATAAGCAATCGAAATGTAATAGGAAATATCCGGGTTTTCGAAAATGGCAATCGAGCCATTCTGAGGGGCCAGACGATCGACAGCATTATTCTCTCCATTATAAGAAAATTCCAGAGAATCCATAAACGTACCTTCAACCCCCTCCACTTTATACAAGTCATCCCTGGCTTTATTTGTCCCCCCAACATTGAATTTAGTGTGGAAAGAAGTTTGGGGATCATCCCGGAAAGTATTTCCACCTTCCATATAAACTTTTTTTCCGGGTAAATTCAAAAAAGAATCCAGCACAGCAGCTTCTGTATCACTAATTACATGGTTATTGGGATACATTCCCAGAGCAATAAAAATATATTCATATCGTTGTAAACTATCCGGATCTATTAACAATATTTCCGGTGTAGTATCCACAACATAACCAGAGTCTTCCAGAAACGTTTTAAAATACTGACCGGAGATGGGAGTTGCATCTGGTTCCCAGACCAAAGCTGTTCCCGTCCAGCTAAAAGCATGGGTTAACTGAATATCGGCAGAAATATTTCCTCCGCTTTCATTAATATTTGTGATAGAAACATAAGTATCGTTTCCAGCATAATCCTTAGAACTGGGTGTTGAACTAGAATTAAAAGTATGATTATTTGTACTGCCCGGGAAGGGATCACCATCATTACCATTATCGTGAGCTCTCTCTAATTTCCACTCTCCATCGGCCTGTTCTAAAGCAATGAAATAATGACCTTTTGTGGTATTCCCGGGATAATATGGATAACGGTTCGGTGGGGTAGAAGTTACCGATTCATCTACATGATAAATCAGCAGTCCTTTCCCCGGAAGGTAAGCATCATATCCGGTCTGCTGGCGGTTCTCCAGTAAAAAATACTGGTTTCCGGGAATCCCGTTGGTCCAAACACGGTACACAATCCCGGTATCCTCCACTGCGGGAATGGTCAGACTGGTATCGTTTGTTAGCACGATAGGAGTAAGATACCCCATTTGCCAGCGACTCCAGGCATCCGGCATTGCGGGATAGGCTCCCAAACCACTAGGGCCATTCCAGTTTCCTGTCGCCATCAAACTCCAATCTCCCAGTCCGCCAGCCTTTTGGCGCCAATCCCATAACACGGGAATATTAAAGAGATATTCCGCCATTATTCTAGCGAATACCCCAATGGTCATATCACCAGGAGAATTCCAGTATTCGGGCTCCAGGGTAAAATGATCGATCGTCACTCCATCCAGAGTCAGGGCAGAATTGAGAACTCCATAATCAGAAAGGAAATCAGTGCTATCCCCGGTAAATTCCGCTCCCGAACCAGCATGAATAATGAAAATTAAATCCACATCTCCGTCATTATCATTATCATATTGGGAATAATCTACATAGGGATCGGCAGCCAGAATCGCTTCCTCCGCCAATTTCTGGGCATTGTTGGGGTAAGTTCCCCAACCGTTATCGGAACCCACATAATACATTAGCGTTTCGGCTGCTGTAAACCATCGCAACGAACTCGGCATATTAATTGTAGTTAACGTGAAATTCCCGTAGGAGACCTCAGACCAATAATGCTTTAAATTGCCAAGGCTGTTTCCAAACAGTAAACTGTCGTACGTGGAAGAATCGGTTTGTGCTGGCTTATCTGGAAAATCAATCAAAATTGCCAGCGCTTTGAAAGTCCCTGAAAATCCTTTATACTCGGAATCGATATCCAGGGTCTGTACATTCTCTTCCCCATATGTCGCTTTCAACTGTCTCTCTAAAAATTGGGGTGCAGGAATTTCACCGTTGTTCACTCTTTTTAATAATTGTGGCGCAGGGCCAATTGCAAATATTACGGAGGGAATTATTAAAAGGAGTAAAAGCAAAATGAACTTGCCAGGTAAAAATCTTTCCATAAAGAACCTCCTTGCAATATATAATTATTCTGATATTTTATTTGCATATATCATGAAATGATAAATGATGTTCTTTCCCCTGCAAAATAACAAGTTGAATATATAAGGAGTATAGTGTAATCCGGTGAGATATATCACGACACTTTTTTTTGATTATTAAAAAACTTTCGTTCCCGTTGCGGTCCCACATACTTCGGTTTCGTAAAAACGAATCTTGAAAAGATTTGAATCCACACCAAATACCATGTATATTTTTCGCAATCATATTTGGGTGCAAAACGATGAAGAAATTTGCTATTCTGGGATTAGGAACTTTCGGAGAAAGCGTAGCAAAATCTCTAACGGAGAAAGGAGCCGAGGTTATTGCTGTGGATAAGGATATGTCCCGGGTAGAGGATATTCAGGATTACGTTTCCGTGGCCGTGCGCCTGGATAGTACCGACGAAAACGCATTAATTGCCCAGGGCATCCACGAAGTAGATGTAGCCGTGGTATGCATCGGGGAGGATTTCGAATCCAATTTGCTTACTTCTGTAATTCTGAAACAACTGGGTGTTCCCAAAGTTATCACCCGCGCAACCAAAACGATTGAAGAGAAAATTCTTAAAGCGGTGGGAATCGACCGGGTTGTGGTACCCGAACAGGAAGTGGGAGAAAAACTGGCTTACACACTGATGCATCCCCATCTCAAAGAAATTTTCTACCTGGCGGGACCTTACACCATTGCCGAAATTGATGCCCCGAAGATGTTTGTGGGAAAATCTCTGGAAGAATTGCAATTGCGCTCCCGTTTCGGTCTGAACCTAATTACCATTCGCAAAAAAGAGACCGTGCTCAGCGATACCGGGACTCCCACGGAAAAAGAAACCGTGATTATGCCCGACGCTAAAACTGTCATCGAAGAGAACGACGTTCTCATCCTGGTTGGGAAAAAGAGTGATTTAAACAAACTGTTAAACCGAAGTGAATAAACCGGTGAATCGGCTGTATTTTTTTCGTACCTGGGATATTTTTATTTTGATCCTTCTATTGGGTTTTCCCGTTTACTGGTTTCACGCCCAACCTCGTTTTACAGCTTCCCAACCCATCGCTTATGTGGAAATCGCCGGTCATCTAAAATACCAGTTTCCTTTAGACCATGAGGAACAATTCTATTTACGTGAATGGAATCCACCGGTGGTGCTGGAAATTCGTCCCGGGAAAATCCGCATCCTGCAAAACGATTGCCCCAAACAGATTTGCGTGCACACCGGATTTATTGATAAACCGTACCAGACCATCGTTTGCGTTCCTAAAAAAATTGTAATTTACATTAAAAATGGCACGAACCATCAAAACCGGGAAGCTCCCCATGCGATTACCGGATAGTCGTAAAGAAGCTCATCTTTCGGTTCTCATTGTGCTGGGGATGATTCTCTTTGTCTTCGAAGCCTACATTCCCCGCCCCATCCCCTGGCTTAAACTGGGGCTGGCAAATCTGGCTACGTTAATTGCTCTCTACTGGTACGGAGCAGGAGCCGCTATTCTGGTATCCCTGTACAGGATTATTCTGAGCTCCTTGTTTATTGGCACTTTTCTCACCCCCGGCTTTTTTTTATCCCTCTCGGGGGGACTCTGTGCTGTGCTGGGAATGATTCTTCTTTACCACTTCAGGATTTTTGGCATCTGGGCGGTTAGCGTGGCGGGAGCAGGACTCCACGGTGCCGGACAGTTACTGGCAGGGTACTTCCTTTTCTTTCGGAATGCGGTAATTCTGAACCTCTTCCCTTTCATGCTTTTATACGGACTCTTTTCCGGGAGTATTATTGCCTATTTAAGTTATCTGCTTCTAAAACAGTTAAAAAAAGAATTTGCGTTAACCGGAACTTAATCCCAATTTTACTCCAAAATTCAGGTAGGTAAGTATGAATAACAATAACTCTAACGTCACAATTCTGGAGAAAAGCGAAATTTTACTGCGGATTCAAAAAGGCGATCCGCTCGACGATCTGTTCCAGAACTTCGATGCCCGGGAGATGCAACAGGTGCGTGACTTTCTGGAAAAAGAAATCCAGTATTTAAACAAAATTAAATTCGATACCACCGTTTCACTTCAGGAAATCCGGAACAACTACGAACCCATTCCCAACTACTACTACAAACAAACCTGTCGGGAGCCTCTGGAAGCCTGTCTCAACGAAACCTGCTTCGTTTCTAATCCCGAATGTTTTTCGCGTAAAATGAAACTGCAAATTAACACTTTAATTAAATTAATTACCCCTTTACTGGAATGAACAATTCCCGGGAATCCGGGAAAACCCGTGGAAGTGTATTCACATCAAAAATCCGAGGTACATAATGAAAATTTTCAAAATATTGCTGTTTTTCTTCATCTTTCGGGTGATGCTTTTTGCAGACTCCACCTTTCAATTTCACCTTCCTCCCTACACCTATCATAAATTCTCCAATGGTTTTGAACTGATTCTGGTGGAGAACCACACCAATCCCTTAATTGCCTCGGTGGTGGTGGTGCGAACCGGTTTACGAAACGAAACTCCCGAAACCAACGGTCTGAGCCACATGCTGGAACACATGACCTTTAACGGTACCGAGAAACGCACGCAAAAGCAGCTTTACGACGAACTGGATTTTTATGGTATCTATCTGAATGCCCAGACTTTGGAAGATTACACCACCTACATGGCGCTTAACCATAAAGACCAAATCGACCGCACGCTGGATATTATGTCCGACATGCTCTTCCATTCCACCTTCCCGCCCCAGAAATTCGAAAAAGAAAAAGGGATTATTGCGGAGGAGATTCGCAAGGATAGCGAAAATCCCGATTTCAAAAAAGAACAGGCACTGCGCCAGGCTTTCTACCAGCATCCCCCTTATTCCATGCCAGTTATTGGGACAGAAGAGACGGTACGCAACATGAAACGCCAGCAGGTAGTGGATTACTACCATACCTACTACGTTCCCAATAACATGATTGCCATTATCATTGGCGATTTCGATACAGAAACTATGCTCCGGAAGATGGAGCAATATTTTGGGAAGGAAAAATCCCACCCCGTGCCCTGGAACGCCTACCGGCTTACGCAACATTTCCCCTTTGTTTATCAGGAGGCAGAAGGCGAAAGCAATACCCTGTACTTGAAGCTACCGGCACCCACTTTCGCTTCCGATGCGTATATTCCTTTTCAATTATTCTATGAATATGCCCTGGCGGAATCCAATTCTTTCATCCTTCGGGAAATGAGCGAGTCCTTGCCTGTAAAGCGCATCGGTGCCAATTACGAAGTTCATCCCGAATTTGGGGTACTTACCATATCGGCTTCCGCAGAAGCCAGCGTCACCCCGGAAGATTTTCGCCAGGCATTTCTGAAAGCACTGGACAAACTAAAACACCACCTCCCGAACGAGAAAGAGCTGCAAACCATCAAACAGGAAAATGCCATTCACGAAACGCTTCAAACAGAAAAGATATTGTATTACGGGTTTCTGAAAGCACAGGATTTAACCGTAGGTGGTGTGTCGGCTTTCACAAAAAAAATCCCCGCTTTGTTAGAGACGCCCTTATCCCGTGTACACCAGGTCATCCAGACCTACCCGGAATCGTTCCAGCAACCGTCGCATCTCTTTCGGAAAGGTAACTGGACTCAACAAACCGACATTGCCCCGTACCTTACCCGGCAAGCGGTGCAGCAGAAAGGGAAAAGCACCATCTATCGCGGCGTACTGAAAAACGGACTTACGGTTATTCTGCTTCATAATGCCGACAATCCTGTTCTGGCGATGCATTTTCTTTTTAAGAATCGGGCTGCCTGGGAACCCGAAGGGAAAGAAGGGATTGCCGATTTTCTGCACCATGCGCTCTTTAAAGCCTCCCGGCATTTCTCCAGAGAAGAGCTGGACAGAAGACTGAAGGAAATTGGTGCAGAAGTCAAAGCCTACGATTGGGATTTTGTCCCGTACGACGATTATTACAATGTTCCCCAATATTCCTACATCCGCTTCGTTACCCTGGATCAGTTTTTCGATACGGCGATGGAAATTGTATCGGACAATGTGCTGCATCCCGATCTCGATACCGTTTTCCCCGAGGTGCAGGGTACCATGAAATTTCTGGCAGCACGCCAGCAAAAAAACGCCCGAATGATGGGAAAGTATCGCTACTACCAGATGTTGTTTGGCAAGGGACATCCCCTGGCACAACCGGTTTGGGGTTCACCGGCGAGCATCGCCAGCATTACACCAGAAGACCTCAAGCAATTCCATCGGGAATATTTTTCGGCTAATAACACAATTTTAACCATTGTCAGCAGCCTGGATTCTGCCCGAGTTTTTGGGGCGGTGGAACACTACTTCCAGGAGATGCCCACCACCACCCGACAGGTGGAGATTCCGGCTTTCCCGCTCACTACCGAAACCACCCGCGACAGCATGCAATTGGGTTCCCGTCAGGCGTACATTTATCTGGGATACACATTTGCAGCAGATCCGACGGAAGCACCCACATTACTGATACTTAATCAGATGCTAAGCAGCCAGATTGCTTTTAGCCTTCGGGAACAGAAAGGATGGGCGTACCGCCTGGGTACCAGCATTTCCCGCTGGCAAAACCATTACGCTTTAACGGCAACGATGGGAACCGGACGGGAGAACATTCAACGGGCTATTCGGGGATTAATTCAGGAAATTGAATTATTCAAAAATGATCCTTTACCCGAAAAGCTGATTACCCAAACGAAAAACAGCATCATTGCGGCTTTAACCCGTCGGCGGGCCAGTCGAGAAAGTCAGGCGTTTACCCTGGGAATTAACGAATTCAGCGGGCGCAACCCGGAGTATTTCTTCCAGATTTACCAGGAAATTAACCGGGTATCCAGGGAACAGCTCGTTCGGGCGCAACAACAGTATATTCGCACAACCCCGTACAAGCTTTTTTACACTATCCCTTCCGGGAAGCCCTCTCCTCCGCCGGGAATGCCCGGAATGATGCCGCATTAACGCGAAAAGAAATAGGATATTGTGATAATTCCCCGGACATTGAACTTTGCTGGGGGAATCCTTTGTCACCCTGGCACAATGTTTACAGAAATACTGAGCTTAGAACAGAAGATTGAAGCTGAGGTAAAAAAGTGGCTCTGATATTTAAAAATTTACGAAGCGATTCTGCTAAATCCCCCCATTCATTTGTCATTGGGGAAGAGAAAATCATATTCAATTCCAGAGGTGTGGTGCCAGCTATTCTTCAGGCTCCAATTAACGGTTCATCCATAATTCTCGATCTGGTATATTTAAATAACCAAGCTCTGGAATTAAGCCTAAATTCTGGAGTACTATTTGTCTATCGGCGCTCTAAAAAACAGGTGGAACGGCTTGGGGAAAACACAGGCAACACTTACAAGATTCAATCCATTCACATTTCGCGTAACCATCGTGCTTTATTAATCACCATACTGGATGACCATGGAGAATTACCTGCTGTTTCATTTTACAAAAAGGTTTATTCTATCTGAAAAACTCCGGATTTCTTCCTTTAGTTTGGATGGATAAACCGTCTATTCATGCTACCTGGAGGCAATTTTCTCTGAGGCTATTGGGAAGATTTCCGGATTCCCTTCTAGGGTACAAGGAGTTTCATTGAACAATGATTCCATTAGCGCGAAGTAAATGTTGTGGGTAAGTTATTTAAAAGAAGAACATTAGGTTCGTTTCAGGGAAAAAAAAAGGGAATGTTGCAAAACCAAGACGTCCCTGTTTTTTTCCCACTTCCCTGTGTAAAAATCTGCAACATTCCCCAGGCTAAATCACTTTTCCGTTCTCTCCCAACGCTCGTTTTATAATATCGGATAAAACACCAATCTTATAAGGCTTCTTTAAAAAATACTGATATCCCATTCTCTTTAATTCCTCGAACAAAGCGGGATCTACATAGCCACTGGTAAAGATGATACAAGCTTCGGGATTTATTTTCAGAATATTTGCGGCAGCTTCAACTCCGTCCATAACCGGCATTTGAACATCCATAATAATGGCATTAATTCTCTCTTTTTCTTTCTGATAAATTTTCAGCGCTTCCTGGCCGTTGTTTGCCGTCATTACATGATAGTTTAAACTTTCCAGCATTCCCTGCAAAGTTTCTCGAATCATTTTTTCATCATCAACAATCAGCAATGTTCCCGTCCCGGTTTGCAATGTCTCGTCACCCGTAATTTTATGAATTGCTTTCTCGGTAGTGACCGGAAGATAAATCCGGAATGTGGTTCCTTCTCCAAGTCTGGAAGAAACATCAATCACCCCTTTATGGCCTTTCACAATTCCGTATACCACACTCAACCCTAAACCTGTCCCTTTGTTTTTTTTACTGGAGAAGAAAGGGTCAAAAATTCGGTCTAAATACTCAGGAGGGATGCCCATGCCGGTATCCCGAACTTCCAGGCACACATATTCGCCTTTCTCTAATTTGGGCGAGAGATAATGCGGAGCATGTTTTCTAACACGCACATTATAGCTCTTATAAATAATTTTTCCACCCTCAGGCATCGCATCCCGGGCATTTACCGAAAGATTCATCAAAATCTGCTCAATCTGGTTCCGGTCTGCTTTTACATTTTTCAGATTTTTGGCCAGTTGCTTTTCAATTTCAATTTTACGATCCAGCACCCGCCGAAACATTCGGGTAAAGTTTTCGATCACTTCGTTGATATTCAGAATCTCCATATTTTCTCGGGTCTTCCCCCGGGAGAAGGCCAATATCTGGCTGGTAAGAGCTGCACCTTGCTCGGCAGCTTTTTCAATATTTTCCAATATATGGACCCATTGAGGATGGTCGCGCAGTTGCATCTTTAATAATTGGGCATTTGGCAAAATAATAGCCAGAATATTGTTGAAATCGTGGGCAATACCACCGGCAATTTTTCCAATACTCTCCAGCCGTTGTTCCTGTGCCAATTTTTTCTCCAGCTCCGTTTCCCGGGTAATATCCTTAAAAATGAAAATCGTCCCTTCCAGCTCTCCATCCGTTCCCAGTAAAGGCTGAGAAACAATTTCCACAATCCGGGTGGATTTGGTCTTGTTGCTTTGAAAATCCACCTGCATTACATGCTTTTCGGTGGATTGGTAGAGAGAATCGATAACCGGTAGGAGTCCGCATGATTCAAGAACTTCTACATCTTTGAAAAATCGTTCGCGCAGAGAAATTTCCGGATCATCTTCCAGAACATTTAAAAACTCCCGATTATGCCAGCGTACTTTTCCCTCCAGATCCAGTACCAACAATCCCACCGGAATCTGATGAAAAATGGAAATCACCTCTTCCTGAATCCGGATAAGCTGTTTGGTTCGCTCGCGGATTTTTTCTTCCAGCTCCGCATTATACTGGTTAAGGGTTTTATTTAATAATGTTTTTTGTTTGTAATAATAATTCAGTTTCAACACCATTTCATTAAACTTGCGAGCCAACTGCCCGAATTCCGCCTCATCGTTCACCTGAATCTGGTAATCAAAATTCCCGCGAATGACTTCCTCGGTACCACGCATCAACTCTTTGGCCGGGGACACAAAACTATGGCTCAACTTCTGCAATAAAATGAAACCAAATAAAAGTAATACCAGGCTAATCAGAGTGGAGGTATAACCGGCTTTGCGGAGTAATAACATAATTTCGCGGGGATTAAAAATCAGAACCGCATATCCCCAGGGCTTTTCATTGTATTCCATCCGAATAGGATACACCACTACCTTACGATGGTTTTCCACTCGCTTCAACAACGGTACCTGGAGGGAATCGAATCGGGTGTTCCCAAAATACTGCTTCCATTGCTCATTCCGGCTACCATTACTTGCAGGCACTTGAATAAGCACTTTACCATCCCGATGCAAGATGATAATGCCTTCCAGATCATCCTCCCGTAAGAAAGTATGGGTTGCCTGATACAATTCCACATAATTGGAATTAAGAATTGGCTGGTAACAAACCGCTGCCAGATTATGAGCAATGGTTAAAATGCGATCCTCGTACTGCCTGCGCCCAAAATTAAAATAAATGTATTGAGTTATAATTAAAGAACTGAAATAGGCTACAATAAAGATAAATCCAATAGTGATTAACAAACGATTTTCCAAGGATAGTTTTTTTAAAAAAGCACCTTTCATCCAGTAAACTCACACTTATTGAAGTAATTCAGATTATCTTTAATGGTAGCGAAACTGCACAAATAAGGAAGTTGATCAAAGGAATATTCTCATGGTTCCTGAAGCTCTCCCTTTCGGCCTGGCACTCCCTACACAATCCATTAAATCATTTATCGACAAATCGCAGGATAAACTTTACCAATTTCCCACGATATCTTCACCCAGATTTTTCTTCGATTAAATTCATTTGCGGAAAAAATTTGAGTTCTCGTTTCATTCCAGCATTTAACAGAGAATAGAGGTGAGGAAGGCGTTTAATAATTTTATTGAACCCGTTAAGATTTGTTCTTCCAGGCATTCTCCAACATCACAGGGAAGAACCCCCTCCCATTCCAGGAAAAAACTCATCAGGCAGTCAAATTTATTCTATAATAAAGCGAATTCGGGTTTCAATGGCATTTCGGCACACCGGGTCGAAAGGAATATTCCCGCGGGAGAACATGATGCAGTTCAATGCCGGACGGTAAAGCCCCTGCGAGGCATATCCCGCTCCTTCAAAAGCTCCCACCACATCACGATATTTATGATGGCTAAAAAACTCCTCCACCCAGCGGGATTGCTCATTACGCAGCCGATCAATCTCCTCTTCCGGAGCGTTTTTCTCACGCAATTCCCGCAACTTCTGACGGTACTTCTTTTCTCTCTCATCAAATTTCTGTTTGTCCCACGGTGTGGGAATGGGAATACCCGGTGTGACAAACTTCTGCCATTTTACTTTTGGGGGATTCAGCAATGCAGTCACATTGGGTTCCCAGGGTTCCACGCCCTTCGGGTAAAAATCGGAATACGCCACATCACTGGTGTAGTACTCATCTCCCAATCCCCCGAAACTGTGACCAAATTCGTGCACAAAAATATATTCCGACCAGCGATTGTCTGAAGCAGTACAGGCGTAGAGGTTGTAAATACCTCCGCCGCCGTACTGCGTGGTATTCACCACCAAAAAGAGGGCATCGAACGGTACCGCCGAGGCGATATCCTGAATGTTACGATTGTCGAAACTCATTAAATAGCGCTGGGAACCAAAGGTGTTAAAGCTGGTGTTAATGGCGGTATTTTTGAACACCCCTTTGCGAGGATCATCCGTTCCGGAATCCGCTGAAGGACGAAACAAGGCATAAACATTGATTTTCTCGGCATAGGCACGAAACGGCTCTACCTGAAGCAAACGCCCTACCAGGCGTTGTGCATCCGCCTCAAAATCGGATTTTTGCGAGGAAGTGTATCCATCAGCAATAATGGCAATATCCAGATGATGGGTGGCATCTCCTTTTTCCTGAATGGGAATTACCATCACATCGGAAGCGCGATCCTCGGTCGAGATGGCATCGGAAAGGGGATCGATGGTGAGTACACCGATTTGCCGGGTAAACAGATTCTGTTTATCCCGGCGGTAGAATTCTACCACTACCTTCTGTTTGGGAAAAGGAATGCGTACCGTCTCGTGAATGACCTTCTTACCGCCCCGGATGGCTTCCTGAGTGGTCTGCCACTCGTTGAACAGTGTGCTGTATCCGTAACTGAAAATTAAGCGATTGGTGGCAGCATTGTACACCTTTACCAGGTACATCCCCAGATTCAGCGTATCCACCAGATTATGCTGGCTGCCGGGCCATCCTTCTACACGGTACAACTGATCCGGAACAATTGATTCTGCCTCCCGACTGCCCACATGGAAATAGTCGATTCGCAGGGTGGCATCGGTAAAATAGCGGGCAAATTCCTGGGCCAAAAGGAGTTGAAAACCAATCCCCAGAATCAGAAAAATGGCGTAAACCCGTTTCATTTGTTTTCCCTCGTATTCTTCACAACAAAACAGAAATCAAACAGCAAATTGCAAAACAGATTAAGTTGAATAAAACAAATTTTCTCTACCAGTAACAAACTTCAAATAACCACAGCTTTTTTCATTTTACATTTTACATTTTACATTTTTAATTTTACATTTAATCTAACATTTCATTTTGTGGTAAAAAAATTCAATTCAAAAAATACGGCTTCCAATTTTTCCAAACCAAAAAATAAGGGACTCCCCGGAGGAAGTCCCCGCTCAACTTTTTATTTTTTAAACAGCAAATATTTGGCAATGGTGTGAAGCTGCATATTGGAAGTCCCTTCGTAAATCTGACCGATTTTGGCGTCCCGGTACAACTTTTCCACGGGATATTCTTTGGTGTACCCGTAGCCACCGTAAATTTCGATTGCTTTGGAGGTAATATGCTCCGCCATTTGAGAAGCAAACAATTTGGCCATGGCTGCTTCTTTCAGAAAGCTCTTCCCGGCTTCTTTCAGGCGCGCGGCGTTGTACACCAGCAAACGGGCAGCTTCCAGCCGGGTGGCCATTTCCGCAATCTGAAACTGAATTCCCTGAAATTCGGCAATTCGTTTACCAAATTGTTCCCTCTCCAGGGAGTAGCTCATGGCATACTGCAGGGCTGCTTCCGCAATGCCCAGCATCTGCGCCCCAATGCCAATCCGACCTTCGTTCAGCGTCTCGATCGCTACCTTGTATCCTTTCCCAATCTCGCCCAGTACATTTTCCCGGGGAACGATGCAATTGTCCAGCACTAGTTCGCAGGTACTGCTGGCACGGATGCCCAGCTTGTCCTCTTTTTTGGACACGGAAAAACCCTCGAAATCTTTTTCCACTACAAAGGCGGTAATCCCCTTATAACCCAGTTCGGGATTTACGTTGGCAAAGATAATAAAAATATCGGCTTCGCCTCCGTTGGTAGTCCACATTTTCTGGCCGTTCAGTACAAAGTGGTCACCTTTATCTTCTGCCCGGGTACGCAGAGAGAAGGCATCGCTTCCCGAACCCGATTCCGAGAGCGAATAGGCTCCCAACTTCTCTGTTGCCAGCTGCGGGAGATACTTCTTCTTCAGTTCCTCCGAACCCCAGCGCAGAAAAGCATTATTCACCAGCGTGTTCTGCACATCCACATAAATGGCTGCTGAAGCATCCACCTGCGCCATCGCCTCAATCGCTAAAATGGACATGAAGAAATTGGCGCCAGTGCCTCCATATTCTTCGGGAATCTCAATTCCCATCAATCCCAGTTCAAAAAACTGTTTTAAGAGTTCCGGTTTGAATTTCCCTTCACGATCCATCTCTGCACTGTAAGGTCGAATCTGCTCATCGGCAAACTCATACACCATATCTTTAAACATCTGTTCCTGTTCTGTGATTTCAGTAAGCGGACTGATTGTGTTTTCCATAGGTTGCTCCTCTGTTTAATTCGATTGTACCGTTTAATTGATTTGATCAGGTTTTCAATTCTAAA
>JALXCH010000329.1 GCA_026991005.1 Calditrichia bacterium
GATATTCTGGAAAATGACCCGCTGATTCTCACCTATCTCATCTGGGCGCTCTGGAACGAAAAAAGCCAGATGAGCGAGTGCAACTGGATTTTAAGCGAATTGAACAGGGAATTCTCTTACACAGAAGCGCTGTATCGCTGGGCAAACGAGGTGATTGCTGCCCATCATTTTAAATAATATGGAGGAATGACGTCCTATGAAAATACTCGCATTTGTGGTGGTGCTTCTGGTACTCTTTACATCCGGATGGGGACAGAACTGGAACGAGGAGGGATTCGAGCTGCGGTACCTGGAGCAGAGTGTTCCCAAACGCATCGACCCCATCACCGTTCACGATATCACTTCGGTACGCATTACCGAGTTGTTGTTTGGAGCACTGTACAGTACCGATCGTTCCATGGCACGAATTCCGGAGTTTGCCGATGGCGATCCCCGGTTGAGCAGCGATAGCAAATCGGCAACAGTGAAGTTGAAACCGGGAATTCAATTTTCCGACGGCACGCCCATTCGCGTTTCCGATATTATTTTCACCTGGAAGGCAGCGACTAATCCCAATTCTTACAGCCCCAACCGACAATCCTACAAAAATATTGCCAGCATTATGGCACTGGATTCCAGTACCATTCGTGTGGAATTTAAGCATCCGGTCTCCGACCCCAGAAAATATTTGATGTTTTTCATCATCCCCAAATCGGTTTTTCTTTCTCCGGAAATTGACGGCGATCTTACTTACTGCCGGGAACCGGTTCCCAGTTCCGGAGGGTATTACATTTTCGATAAAAAGGGCACCGGTCAGGAATTTCTTTTTAAGAGAAACACGCATTACAAGGGCAAAGCCAAGCCCACCATCGAGCGCATCCGCATGAATGTGCACACCGACATTTTGGGGCACGTGGATAACCTGCGAAACGGGCTGGCAGATTTAATTCCGTTTGTCCCCCCGGCTAAAGTGCCGGTGATTAAACAGGATTCCCGATTTAAAATCGAACTGTACGATGCCAACCAATTCGATTTCATTGCCTTCAATCTGGAGAATGAGTTCCTGAAATTTCAGGAAGTGCGGCAGGCCATTAACATGGCGTTTAACCGCAAGGAAATTCTGGCTTCGTTTTACAACGACGATGGCGATTTGATGAGCGGCCCTTTTCCGCCCACCCACAGCGGTTTTAATCCCCAGGTGGAACCCTGGCCCTACGATCCCCACATGGCGCAGACTATGCTCAAAAACATGGGGTTCGAAGATAGCGATGGCGATGGCATTCTGGACTACAACGGGAAACCTCTGGAATTTTACATGCTCACTCCATTGAGCAGAAATCCGGATTATTCCAGCGTCATTAGCTCTTTTGTGGAGCAGATGCGCAACATCGGAATTCGGATTACCACCCACGAGTTCTTTTCCGATGCTTTCCAGAGCAAGGTAGCTAATGGCGAATTCGATCTGGTGTATTACACCCTCAAAGTTACCCAGGATGCCGATTATTCCCCCTTCTTCACCAGCGACCAGATTGGGCCGGGGCTGAAAAACATCGGGCATTATTCCAATCCGCTGGTGGACTCCCTGTTCACCATTGCCAATCAAACCCAGGATTTCCAGAAACGGGTGGAGTTGTACAAAGAGGTGCACAAAATCATCCACGACGATTGCCCTTACGTGTTTCTGTGGTACCTCAAATATCATGCGGCGTACATCCGGGAACTAAAAAATGTAAGCATCGACCCCTTTTACTTCTTCACCACCATCGAGGAATGGTTCTATTCGGAGGATTAAGGCAGGGATGAAACGGTTCTTTCAACATTTTCTGTATTTTGTGAGTTTGCTGGTGGTGCAATTGGCGGTGATTACCGGCGTGGAGTATCTGTTGTTTTTAGTGGCGCCGGGGGTTCGGGAGAAACTGCTTGTCAGCATGGGAGCGCCGGAAAAGGCAGCCTACACCTGGTGGGACTATCTGTTGGTTTTCAAACGCTGGTTCTGGCGCATTATTACCCAGGGCGACCTGGGACGGTTGATGAGCACCGGCGACCCCATCAACAGCTTTGTCTTCGATATCATCCTGGTGACTCTGAAGCTGGTGGTTTTCGCGCTGGTAATCTGCCTCTTCTTAAGCATTCTCCTTATTTTCCTGAAGCGGAGCTTCCCCCATTCCCGGTTGGTGCAAACGGTGGTGTTTGGCATGCAAATCCTTTCCAGCGTGCATTATATCGTTCTGGGCTATCTGGTTATTGTTGAAATGAAAATGTCCCAGTACCTCATCTTCACCTATTTGATTCTAGCCATTGGCAACGGGATGTTAAACGACATGGTGGAGCTCATCGAGAGTGAGCTGGATGGGATTTTGAATTCTCCCTACTATCGGGCGGCGCTGGCGCGTGGCGGAAAATTGTGGAAAAACATCCTGCCGCCGCTGGGAATTGCTCTGGCACGCATTCTCAACTCCAAACTTCCCATGCTGCTGGGCGGCTCCTTTATCGTGGAATACATCATGAACCTCCACGGAATCGGAGTCTTCACCATTCAGTACGGAGTACGTGGTACGGAGTACAATCTGCTCCTTATTTACAGCATCTTTGTCACGCTCATTATTGTGTTTAGCAATCTGGTGGCTAATTCCTTGCAAAAATATCTGGATCCCAGACCGGAGAAGGTGTTCTGATGAAGCGCTCTTTTATGAAAACTTACTTTACCGTTATGGCTGTGGTGTACGGCCTGATGATTCTGATGGGGATATTCCATTACATTCCGCCCCATTTTTACCGGGTGCACCAGATGAACTTCCCCCAATTGCAACCGCCCTCTCTGGAGCATTTGTGGGGGACGGATTACTACAAACACGACATTTTTAGCGAGTTTGTGTATGGAGCCGGTTCCACGTTCTATTCCGGAATTCTGGCCAGCATACCGTTTGTGGTGTTGGGCATCCTGCTGGGTATTGCCGCTTCCTACTACGAAAACCGGTTCTCCTATTACATGGATCGTTTCCTGGAAGTGTTGAACGCCTTCCCCAAATTTATTGTGTTGCTCATCTTTATTGCCCTGTTCGGAAACCATGTGTTCCTCATCATGATTATTTTCGGCGCCTTCAGTGCCCCGAAGTTAGCGGAATTGATTAAGGGCCGGGTTCTGGCTCTGAAGAAAGAGATGTTCATCGACTCCTCCATTGCGCTGGGGTTGCGCCATCGGGACATCATTTTTC
The DNA here is from genome assembly GCA_026991005.1 of Calditrichia bacterium. Next base: position 3,195 of record JALXCH010000329.1, read on the forward strand.
GGCACATTCTCTGGAACAACAGCCGACCCATCATCCTGGGGCAATTTTTCTTCATCTACTCGGCGGCAGTGCTTATCGAAGCCAGCTTGAGCTACGTGAACCTGGGCTTTAGCCAGAACAGCGTAAGCTGGGGCTACATGTTGTACGAGGCGCGCTACGCCAGCGGACGCACGCTGTTTACTGTTCCCTGGGATGTGCAAAATTTCCATATCAAAGCGTTTGTAACCATCGTGGGATTAACGCTGCTTACGTTAAGCATGTTTTATCTGTCCCATTATTATCGCCAGAAAGCGCTGGAATTACGGGGGTTCCACGAATGAGTGTTTTGCTGGAAGTGAAAAATTTAACGGTTGGGCTGCAGAACCAGTCCCGGTTGCTCTTCCCTTCTCTGAATATCTCCTTTACGGTAGGGAAGAACGAGTTTCTGGGAATTGTGGGAGAATCCGGTTCCGGTAAAACACTTACCGTGCTGTCGTTGCTGGGGCTTCAGGAGGTGTACCCCGGGATTCTGGATGGGAAGGTGGTGTACCATTTTTCCCACACCAGCGTGGATTTACTGGCCGGGCTGCCCGGTTACTTGAACCGCAGCAACGGCCGGGTGGAAAAACGGTTTGTCCCCTGGCGGCGGCATGTGCAGCGCACCATGCGCCCGGTTTGGGGGCGATACATCGGCGTGGTGTTGCAGGAAACGCATCGTTCCCTGAACCCGTACCTGAACATCGGCACCCAGATGATTGATGCCATGAACCATCTGTCTCTCTCCCGGCGGGAAAAAGAGGAGCGGGCACTGAAGGCCCTGCAGCAGGTGCGGTTACGCAATCCCGAGCAACTGCTTTATGCGTATCCGCACGAGTTAAGCGGAGGCATGGCTCAGCGGGTGATGATTGCCTTGAGCCTGGTGGCGGAGCCGGAGTTGCTGGTACTGGATGAACCCACCATCGGCCTGGATGTGACACTGCAGGCATCCATGACCGATCTATTGCGGGAGATTCAGGAAAATCGTTCCATGAGCGGCATCGTCATCTCCCACGATTTGAAATTTATTTCCCGGGTTACCCGGCGCATTGCCGTGATGCTGTTCGGTGAGATCTGGGAGGTGGGTCCCGCACAGTGGGTGACTCACGATGAATTCCCCTGGAAGCATCCTTACACGGAATATCTGCTGGAAAGGGCAGATTTAAACAGTCTGCCGAAAGAGGAGGACAGGGCCTTGGGACTTCCCGACGGCTCTTCTAAAGGCTGCCGCTATCGCTTCCGCTGCCCGGTGTACCGCAAAGCTTCACCGGAACTGAAGGAACTGTGTCGGCGGAAAGCCCCTCCCATGATTAACGTGTACGAGAACCATTATGTGCGATGCTGGAAATTTGCGGAGGCCGTGTAAATGGAACGGGAAATCATCCGGGTGGAAAAATTGAGCAAGATTTTCTGGGCACGCAAGCGTACCATTTTTCTGAAGAAAATGCATCCCATTCCTGCGGTGCAGGAGGTGTCCTTCTCGGTGCGCGAGGGGGAAATTCTGGGAATCGTGGGCGAGAGCGGTTGCGGCAAAACCACCCTGGGGCGTTTGCTCATTAAACTGATTCAACCCACCTCCGGGCGTTATTTCCTGAACGGTGAGGATGTAACCTCCCTCTCCATCAGCGCTTTTCGCCCCTACCGGCGGCAGATACAGATGGCCTTTCAGAATCCTTACGGCAGCCTGGACCCGGCGGTAACCGTGCGGGAGCAGTTACTGGAAGCAATTCGGCTCAATCCCGAAACCAATTCCAAGAGCGAAGAGGAACGTTTGCAGGAGCTCATCCATCAGGTTAATCTGGAGGAATCGATTCTCACCCACTATCCGCATCAATTGAGCGGGGGAGAAGCGCGCCGCATTGGGCTGGCACGCATTCTGGCAGTGGGACCCCGCATTATCATTCTGGATGAGCCGGTGGCTTCGCTGGATCTTTCCATTAAAAACAATGTGATTCATCTGCTGCTGGAACTAAAGCGCACCCTCAACCTGACCTTCCTCTGGATTTCGCACGATATCGAGGTCATTAACCACGTTGCCGATCGGGTGATGGTGATGTTTGGGGGAAATGTGGTGGAAATTTATTCCCCCCGTCAGCAACCTTCCGAAGAGCAGCTTCATCCCTACACGCGCATTTTACTGAAGATGGCACGTAAAATCTCCGGCGTGTACCATATCTGGACGCCGGATGAGGAGTCCCGCCACGGTTTATTTGCCCGGGATAAATTGCGGCGGGATTCTACGGGATGTCCCTATCAGCCGTTTTGTACGCTTTACAAAGAAGCAGGCAGTCCGGCCATTTGCGAGCGGCAAAAACCGGAGCTGGAAATGGATGTGCGCACCCGGCACTGGATTGCCTGCCATCTGGTGAATAAATGGGTGGCAAAAGTGTGGGAAGAGGAATGAGACGATTTCATTGGATTTTGGTGATGGTGTTTTTGGGAGTGTGGGGTGTTGTTCCTGCCTGGGCAG
>JALXCH010000330.1 GCA_026991005.1 Calditrichia bacterium
TATCCAACAAAGAAAATGTTGTAAATTATATTAAACATCAAAAGGAACATCATAAAAAGAAGACATTCAAAGAGGAATTCATTGAATTTTTGAAAAAACACAATATTGATTACGACGAACGGTACATCTGGGATTGAACCAAATTGAGGGAATTAACCCAACAAACTGGGAATGAATACCACCCCGTCCCATCCGAGACGGGTAAAATTTTTTATTGTCATTTTTCCCACAAATCGAATTTGTGGGCTAGGTGCACTCCGTCCCTAACGGGACGGGGATTGTTTTTCGGAAATGTATTTGTAATTCATTGAAAAATTGATTTGCAAGGACTTTGTTTTAAAATTTTTCACCCATCGCGGAGCATTTTTACCACAAATCGAATTTGTTAGTTGATGGCAATCCGTCCCTCCGGGATGGTCGTTGGTAGCTGAGACCAAAATTCATTTTAAGAAGAAATTTTCAGGTCCCGTTTCCCCATCGCGGAGCGATGGGATGCATATAGCATATAGCCCATATTTTTAAATATGGGGGAGATATATCCAACCAATAAAATTTTGTCCCGAAGGGACAATTGACAACGGATTATCCCTGGACATTTAAATTTGTTGCAGCAATTTTCATTCTGTCCCTATCGGGACGAATAAATGTGTGGTTGGGCATTCCATTCCCACAAATCGAATTTGTGGGCTAGGTGCACTCCATCCCTAACGGGACGAGGCTATGTGGTATTGGGATGTACATACATTTTATTGACACAATTTACCTATCGGAATATTCCTTGAAAAATTTGTTCACCCATTGCGATGCATTTTTCTCATAAATCGAATTTGTGATTTACTGGCATTCTGTCCCTTCGGGACGGGTAAATGGAGGGGTGGGCATTCCTTTTCCGGAGTTTCAAGAAATATCAAAAATATTGGAGCCTCTTTAAAAGCTGTGTATATTGAAATATTGAATCATTAAAGGCAGGAGGCTAAAGGTGAAAAAATTGTTAGCCAGTGTATTTCTGGTTGTTATTCTGGTGGATGGGCTGTTTTGCGCGCAAAGGGATTCGCTGCATTCGGAGGTTGCTGCTCTGCCCAGACGCCCCCTCATCGCTCTGGGGGAGATGATGGCGGCAAACGGAGTGGTGTGGGGATTTAACCGTTATATTCGTGAAGATAATTACTCGTTTTTCATAAGCTGGCGAACGATAGAAGCCAATTTGCGCCACGGCATGGAGTGGGATCCCAACAAGTTTAAAGTGAATTTTTTTGCACACCCTTTTCATGGGAGCATCTATTTCAATGCGGCGCGCATGAACGGATTTAACTTCTGGGAGTCGGCTCCGTTTTCTTTTGCAGGAAGCGTGATGTGGGAATTTTTTATGGAAAGTGAATACCCCAGTTACAACGATCTGGTGATGACCACGTTTGGAGGAATTGCCCTGGGAGAAACCTTTTTTCGATTATCCGAGCAGGTGTTGAACGACCGCTCCCGGGGGCTGGATCGCTTCTGGCGAGAAGCTGCTGCCCTGGTGATGAATCCCATAGGCGGATTTAACCGGCTGGTATCCGGGGCAATGTTTCGTACCTCATCTTCGGTGAACCATTTGCGTTTCCCCATCACGGGATATTTTGCGGTGGGCACGGCCGGCCGAACCGGTGGGGTGGCCAATCCCGCCACTCGTCTCAATCCCGCGCTGGTGCTCACCCTGCACTATGGGTACGCCTTCCAGAAGGAACGGCACCGGAAACCCTTCGACTATTTTACCTTTCGCTTCTGGACCAGCCACGGGGAAGAGGAACGCAATATGACCATTCTGGCTCGTGCCAATCTGGTGGGGAAGAATTTCGAACCCGGAACCAGCCAATCCCATCTCCTGGGTATTTCTCAGCAGTTCGATTACATCGATCTGGAGCTCTTTAAAATTGGCGCAATGTCCTTTGGGCCCGAGCTTCTTTCCCGGTACCAATGGCCTCATCGGTTCACCTTCATCACCGGTGCTTACGCTGGAGGGATTATTATGGGCGCCGGTTCCAATGAATATGTCGAGTCCTACCAGGGACGGAATTACAATTACGGCTGGGGATTTAAGGGAAAACTGGACTTCCAGTTGCGGCATCCGCGGTGGGGTGTTCTTTACACGGATTATAATTATTTTTACATCGATTCCCGAGAAGGTGCCCCGGGGCACGACCAATTGCACGTAACGGCTGTTTCCTACAACCTCCCTGTGTGGCACCATCTGGCAATTGGGGCAGAATATTTCAACTATTTTCGTAAAGCCCATTACGAAGAATATCCCGATGTAAAGAAAACCATTAACGGATTTCGGGGATTGCTGACGGTCATGTTTTAATCCGGGGCGAATTATTCCAACAAGTAAAGGAGTGTTTTTATGAATACAATTCGTTACCTCGTTTGGTTTGTGGTACTGTGGGGCTCTGTGGTGGGGGCACAATCGTGGGAAATTGCCGTGCTGGGTGGATACCAATTCGGTGGCATAGCGGACGAAACCACTCAACAGGAAGGTGTTTTTACTCCCGGTGAGGCACTGGGCATTGACGGAAGCGCTCTAGTGGGGGTAGTTGCCAATTACCGGTTAAAGGAGAAAATGTTGCTGGAACTTTCTTTCGACCGGCAGGCGACGCAGTTGAATCATCATATTCCCGCAGAAGAACACACCGAAATTTCCCGAATTTCGGCAGTGAATGTGGATTACTACCAGCTGGGGCTGCTGTACGATTGGTCCCCTTCTCGCTGGCGTCCTTTTTTAGGCGCTACGGTGGGGATTGTTTCCATGAATCCCTCTAACACAGGTTACCATAGCGAAACCCATCTGGCGTTTACCACCATGTTGGGTCTGCGGTATTTTTTGAATCAAACTTTTGCCATTCGAGTGCAAGGCAAATTGAATATTAGCAGAATTCCCGGAGGAGAACTGTTTTTTCCCGGTTACCAGCACCACAAAGAAACCTTCATGTCGCAGATTCAGCTGGGGGTGGGAGTGGTGGTCGCGCTGGGGAAGTAGAGATTTTGCGGATTGATTTATGAGCGCATTCCGGCTTATCCGATATTTTTCGAAAACATTTCCTTTCCGGATTGGCGGTCCTGTACTGCTCCTGGGCGCAATCTTCCTGCTTTCCTGTTTCCAGACCAGGAATTATCTGGAGCCGGATGCTCCCATTTTCCAGGCCTCTTATTCCCGGACAATGCCCCGCTCCCGGGATACAATAACAGTTGTCACCTTCAATTTGAAATATGGAGAACATTTTCGGGAAGCAGCCCGGGAGTTTTTGCGTTTTCCGCAACTGCGGGGAGCAGATATTATTTTACTTCAGGAGATGAATGAACAATCCACGGATTCCCTTGCCCGACGCCTGGGCTGGAATTATGTGTATTTCCCCGCCACGGTGCATCCCGGGAGCCATCGGAATTTTGGGAATGCCATTCTTTCGCCCTGGCCCATCCGGGAGGCACACAAAATTCTTCTGCCCCACCGTGCGCCTATCGGACACACCCGCCGGATTGCGGTAAGCGCGGTGGTGAAGATCGGTTCGCTGCCGGTGCTTACCTTTTGCGTGCACACGGCCACCATTCTTTCTCCGAGCTCCCGGCGGCTGGCGCAGGCGGATTCCCTCCTCAAAGCACTGCCGGAGGAATATCCCTTTGTGGTAGTCGGGGGTGATTTCAACACCATCACCAGCAGAAGCCGTCAGCAGTTAGTTGCCCTGTTTCGTCAGAACGGGTTTCAGGAAGCCACCCGGGAAGTGGAGAGCACGGCCCACTTTCTGGTGTTTAAATCCCCTCTGGACCACATTTTTGTGAAGGGATTTCGAGTGCTGAGTGCCGGGGTGGTGCGGGAATCCCGCAGCAGTGACCATTATCCCGTCTGGGTACGGCTTGCTCAATTGCCAGCCAATTGATTAAAAAGATGCTTCCCGGGGAATGATAATCCAGCCGTCTTTCTCATTTCCCAGACGCCGGGAATTACCCCGTTTGTGGAGAAATGCTGTGAAGGCTGCCAGGAGGGCATCCAGCTCGTCGTGGGTGTAAATACGCGAGGTTTCGAGTAAGCGGATGCCTGCTTCCTGAAGTTTCTCCTCCAAAGCTCGGCGGAAGCTACGCTGCTGTTTTTTCCCGGAAAGGGTGGGGAAAAGAATCCGGCGTGTGGCGTACGGAAAAACTTCCACAGGCGTGTAGCCGCGAGCTTGCAGCCAATCGTTCAAATCGAAGCACCGGGTAACCCATTCTTTTAGAAAACTGTTTTTAGAAGTGGGAAAGCAGGGAAATCCCAGACGAATTAACTGGTACTCTCCGTAACGACCCCGATATGGAGTGGTTTGTTGGTGAGTACAGGTGTGTCCCGGGCGAAAACAACACCGCTGTAGTTCGTGTGGGGGCTGCAGGGGCCCGTCAATACCGATTAGGGATTGTTCTGGAGGAAACGAAGTTAGCAGTTGCTCCAGTTCCTCCAGTGTGAACCAGCGCTGCAAAAGCACCACCTTTTTTGCGGAATTCAACACTGCAATACCCGAAGCCCGGTTATCGCTGCCGGAAGGATCAAGCCCGATGAAGTAGAAAGAGCGTTTCGTCATTTTATCTTTCGGTGCTATTTGTACCTGAAAAACCCCCTGGTAATATCTAAAAATATTTTCTGAAAAAAAATTTTAATAGTAAAGAAACTTTGGGAACCACAGAAGCCACAGAGAGTATTGAAAAAAGATTGGAGCACTCGAACAGATTTCTTCGGGATAGGGCATAAAACATAGAGTATAGGGCATAAAGCATATAGCATAGAGCATAGAGCATAGGGCATAGGGCATAAAGCATAGGGGAAGAAGGTATAATAGGGGGTATGGGTATATAGGTATATAGGTATATAGGTATATAGGTATATAAAGTAAATAGGGTCAATAAAGGAAATAGGGGAGTAGAATTTGGGTTGAGTTTTGCAACCACGAATCACACAAATAAGCATTTAATTACGAATTATTTGCCCAGTAGAGTAGAAAAGGGAATGTAAAGGGAATTCCTTTACACTCGCCTTTTCCCTCGTCAAACCGGACGTGCAGATTTCCCGCATCCGGCTTTCCTGCAGAAATTCATCACAAGCATTCACAAGTGCTTCTACGACCTAATCCCTTACAGATAAATCAGTCCGAGGTCTTTAAAGTGTTGATAATAACTCACACCTTTAGGAGGACGATAACGTCTCTGGCTTCGTCGGTTAAGGTGTTTGATTAAGCGCAATCGAATAAAATGGTTCATTTGTCGAAAACTCTTGCGTGGATAACCATAGTTGTAATAATTACGCCAGCCCTTTAAATGTCGATTGAGCTCACGTATTAAGGCTGGTATGGGTTTAAAACACATCCGGGAACTGGTCATCTCTTTTAATCTGTCCTTCTCTCGTTGTATCGATTTAGCTGAAGGAAAGATGTTTAGATACCGTCCACCACGACCAAATAAATCTCGCTCATACCGAAAACTAAAACCAAGAAAATCAAGCTTGGCTCCTTTTTCGTTTAAATGCACGATCTTGGTCTTTTCGTGATTGATGCGCAAATCCAGCCAGCCTTCTATGGTGGACTCTATCCACTCTTGCAGGCGAGACCCCTGATATCTGGCCAGGATGACAAAATCATCAGCATAGCGTACCAGTTTAGCCTTTGCCCAGTGAGCAGG
>JALXCH010000331.1 GCA_026991005.1 Calditrichia bacterium
TGGGGTGCGACCGTTTGTGCGGAAAGAATTGGTGGAACGCCTCTTACGGGAAGCGGAATCCACCGGAGCCGCTATTCCGGGAATACCGGCCCGGGATACCCTGAAAAAAGCGCAGGAGAATCAGGTAGTGCACACTGTAACCCGGGAAAATATCTGGCAGGTACAAACCCCGCAGGTGTTTCGTTACCCGCTGATCCTGCAAGCCCACCGGCGCGCCAGGGAAGAACAATTTTACGCCACGGACGACGCCAGCCTGCTGGAGCAGCAGAACCACCCCATCCGGTTAGTTCCCGGCGACCCCTACAACATTAAAATTACCACCCCGGAAGATATTCCCGTGGCAGAACGGCTGCTCTCCATTTATTTCCCGGAAGAAGAAAACCTCGAATAAAGCAATGACTGTTATTCACCATAAATTTTCCACCATAAAACGGAAGCCTGAACAGATTTTTTATTTAAGAAAAACAATATTTACGGGAGAACCAATTCTTTTCCATTCCGGCGCACCGCAGATTTTACCAGATTATTTCTCCCGAACGTCAGGTTTTCCGTCAAAACATAACGCCAGGAGGAGAGATGCTGCTTCGCACGGGAATCGGATTTGATGTTCATGGATTTGCCGAAAATCGTCCGCTTGTTTTAGGCGGTGTCAACATCCCTTACGAAAGAGGGCTGGCCGGGCATTCGGATGCCGATGTGCTCCTCCATGCCATCATGGATGCCATGCTGGGTGCCCTGGCGCTGGGAGACATTGGCAGGCACTTCCCGGACACTTCTCCGGAATGGAAAGATATCTCCTCTGTGGTTTTATTAAAAAAGGTACAGACTCTGATTAACAACGAAGGTTACCAGTTGAATAATCTGGATGCCGTGGTTATTGCCCAGGAACCGCGATTGTCTCCCCACATTCCCACAATGCGGCAAAAAATAGCCGATACCCTCTGGTGCGATCTGGAACGCATCTCGATTAAAGCCACCACCACGGAATATCTGGGTTTTACGGGACGGAAGGAAGGTATTGCCGCACTGGCGATTGTGACTTTAAGTAAAAAAGAACGGTAGTTCATGGAAAGCTTTCTATCCTATTTGCAGCACGTGGATCCAATTATTGCTTACGCATTTCTCTTTGTGAGTGCTTTTGTGGAAAACGTTTTCCCTCCCATTCCGGGCGACACAGTTACGATTTTTGGCGCCTATCTGGTCGGACGCGGGGTACTGAACTTCTGGGGAGTGTACATAGCCACCACCCTGGGAAGTATTACAGGATTTATGACCATCTACGGAATCGCGTTTTATCTGGAATGGAAAGTGCTGGAAAAATACCAGGCAAAATGGATGGCAAAGAATCACATTCAGCGGGTGGAAGCCTGGTTTCAGCGATTCGGCTACTGGGTGGTGCTGGCTAACCGGTTTTTATCGGGAGCGCGCTCGGTTATTTCGCTGGCCGCGGGATTAACCCGCATGCGACCGGTACCGGTGCTTCTACTGGCATTGGTCAGCTGCGCCATCTGGAACGGCCTGCTGATTTACCTGGGCGCCTCTCTGGGGAAAAACTGGCAGGAAG
>JALXCH010000332.1:0-1374 GCA_026991005.1 Calditrichia bacterium
TCAGCACCAGTAAATCTTTTTCCGATGATGCTACCTACCATCCGGGTAACCTGGGGATGCAAATTACCAACGGTGCAGGGTTAGGGAACACCACCATTACTCGCCATACCGGAAGTACCCACAGCGAGGCTCCCCATTCCCTGACACGCTGGTACACAGTAAATGCCAATGCGGCAGATAATAATGTGACCCTCCGCCTGTACTACCGGGATAGCGAATTAAATAGTAATATCGAAGCCAACCTGAATATCTGGCGCAGAGTTGGGAGCACCTGGCAAAAATTTACCCCCACCACCCGGGATGCCAGCAATAATTTTGTGGAAGCTACGGTGGATATTCCTTCCGGAACCTCCGAGTGGATTATTTCGGATGCCGAGAGTGACCAGAGCCTGCCAGTGGATTTGATTTCTTTCTCGGCACTGCCCCGGAATAATCAGGGCATTTTACTCACCTGGCAAGTAGGATACGAAATTCAGAACAGCGGATATGAAATATGGAAAAAAGCCGAAGAAGATAGTGAAGATTATCAGAAGATTGCCTTTGTGAAGGGAGCAGGTACCATATCCCATTCCAAATCTTATCAATATCTGGACGAAGTGGTGGTCCCGGAAAAGAGTTACAGCTACCGGCTTTATTCGGTGAGCTTCCTGGGGAAGAAAAAGTTATTGAGCAGTTTGAACGGTATTCGTATCCAGAGCAATCCCGAACCATCTGCCCAACTACCCGGCCGTTTTCAGCTTTTCCAGAACATTCCCAATCCCTTTAATCAATCTACCCTTATTCCGTTTATGCTCTACCAACCAGCAGACATTACCATTACTATTTATGATGCTACCGGTCGTCAAATCCGGGAATTACATCCGGGCATTTTACAAAAAGGCTCTCACTCCCTGCGGTGGGATGGGAAGGACGATCGGGGACAACCGGTAAGCAGCGGTGTTTATATTTACCGCCTGCGTACCAGTACCTTTGATGCTGCCGCCAGAAAGATGGTTCTGGTAAGATAGCTTCATCACATATCTCTGTTCCCATCATGCCCTCCCTGGCGGAAATATCAGCCTCTCTTTTTTGCCAGGGAGTTTTTTTATATTTTTCAGGAAAAATATCCATAAATCCGTGCACTTTTAACTTACCGTAATAGTTCAATTTACTTTTAATTAATCACACAACCTGTGCTTAATATCTTATATCTATTCTTTCCATTAATTAAATTTTTTATTTCTTTTATATACTATTTTTCTTGCACGGTTTTAATTAAAATATTATTTTTGCATTCAAACATTGCTATCAAAAATTTCGGACTATTAATTTTTCATTTCCTAACGCATAAATTCAATTTCAATTTATTAAGGTAGAAGTTATGTATAAATATAT
>JALXCH010000332.1:1384-5666 GCA_026991005.1 Calditrichia bacterium
ATAAAATTTATTATGAAAAAAATATTTATTTTGAGCATTTCATATTCAATTATTATTATGTTATTTCTCTTTTTTGCTCCGGAGGAAGCAACGCCGCTGGATAATTCCGTTCATTATTGGCAGCGCACTAATCCAGGGGGAGGAGGGGCATTTAGTACCATCGGTGCCGGGCCTGATGGGCTCATTGTTGCTGCCAGCGATCTAAGCGGTGCTTACGTAAGCAACGACAGAGGAAATAGCTGGACTCCAATAGGAGCCAGTACAGGACTTACCAGCACCCATGTTTCTGGGATTGGTTTTCATCCCTCAAATCCCAATATTCTATTTTTGGGAACAGAAGAGGGAATTTTCCTCAGTACCGATAAGGCCAATTCTTTTACTCAAGTACTCTCCCACGGCTATGTTACCGATATCGAATGTGCCCCATCAAATCCTTCCATTTGTTATGCTTCCTACCATCCTGAATATAATTCTCTTCAGGGTCAAGTATATCGCTCTACGAACGGAGGGTACTCCTGGACACAAGCAAGCACAGATTTACCTTCCGATTTGCGGATTCTGAAATTGATTGTTCATCCTCAAGATGAAGATAAGGTTTATTTATTAAGCGGAAACGGGCGATTTGCGTGTGGACCGGCTCAGGTGTTCCGCAGTACGGATGGAGGTGCCCATTGGCAAAACATTGGAGAAACACTGGGAGAGGTGCTGGATTTTGCTATTGACCCGATACATCCAAATATCCTGTATCTCACTACTATGCACGCTTCCTGCGATTCAGAATATTACTGGTACAATCTGGATGGGCAATTTTATAAAAGTAGCGATGACGGAATTCATTGGACGGCTCTGGCCAATCGTACAGGAGTTATCTGGATAAAAAGAGACAATTCTCAGATTATTCGTCTTATCGATCCCCGAGAGCCATATCCCTGGAATTCGGACGCCGGCACTTATGAATCCCAGGATGGCGGTTTTACCTGGCAAAAAATCGGGTATGTGGAAGACTGGGATTATGGCTACCAGGGCAAAGCCTATTATTCCTATGGGTCCAGTTTTAACGGCATTGCAAAAACACTGGGTGAAGATATGTCTGATCCCGACGCCCTTTATTGGGTGAATAGCCAGTGGATTTTTGGTACTTTCGATGGAGGGGTGACTTTTCAGAATCTTTACACCCAGGAAGTTTCGCCAGGGTGGTGGCGTTCACGAGGTATCGATAATGTTAACATGATGGATATTGCCATTAGTGAAGCCGATCCAGATCGGGTATATCTGGGATATTTTGACATCGGTTTCTGGCGCAGTGTGGACAACGGAGAGAGCTGGCAATCCGGGAATGATTCCCTTTATACCGGAAACTGGGAAGGGTATGGCGGAAATGTGGCATCCATTGTTGCCGATCCTGAACGAGCGGATGTGGTATGGGCAACTCTGGCAGAAGACCAGAATGGAGAATATCCTACTTACTTGCTTCGCAGCAATGCCGGAGGAGAAAAGGGAAGCTGGCTTCCCGCACATTCCAATCTTCCATTAGAAGAAATTATGGGTCTTTCGCTGGATTATACCAGTCCTACCGAAAATAGAACCTTATTTGTTACCGCCCAAGGGGATGTGTATCGGAGTACGGATGATGGGTATAGTTGGGACATGGTACTGAATAATGGAGGATTGCGTTTTACCGCAGTGGATCGCTTCAACGGAAATCTGGTTTACGCAGGAGGTGAGGATGGGCTCTGGCGCTCCCTAGACGGTGGAGATACCTGGCAGGAAGTAGGAACTCCAGAAATGCAAGGCAACCCCAATATTGGTTTCTGGGATTATGGCTGGGAAGGAATTTCGGCTATTGTACCCGATCCACATCGTACTGGCAAAGTGTATGTAGCCGTTTTCGGAGAAAACCGGGGTCTGTTTGTTAGTTCCAATAGCGGAAATTCCTGGACTAAGTTACTAACTGACAACTACCTTCGCGATGTGGCAATCACGTTTCAGGATTCGAATTTTATCTATGCCGCCTCTTCCAGTGCGTTCGAACGAGGTGGGTATGAACCCGATTCCCGGGGTATTCTTTTCTCGATGGATGGAGGACAAAATTGGCAGCAGACCAATCAAAATATGGCCTGGCCTTTCGCCATGAAAATTGCTGTAAGTACTACCGGTTGGGTGTTTGTAGGTTCACCTGGTACGGGTTTTCAAAAATCTCGAATTCCTGAAAGCAACAGCTCTCCCGTAAAGCTTTCTTTGCATCTTAATCTGGAAGGTGCTTACGATGCTTCGGGAGACACCATGCGCACCGACCTGGTCCGCAATGGTTTGCTTCCGGGTAATCAACCTTTCAACACCGCACCCTGGAATTACTCCGGCAGCGAGAGCGTAGCTAGCTTCCCTTCGAACACTGTGGATTGGGTACTGGTGGAACTGCGTTCCGGCACTGAATCCTCTACCCGGGTGGAACGCCGGGCAGCGCTGCTGCTGAACAATGGATTGGTGACCGATCTGGATGGCTCCAGTGCCGTGGAATTTAATACCGCCACATCGGGATATTATTACATTGTGGTGTACTCCTATAACCACCTTCCGGTGATGAGCGCCCAGCCGGTGTTTTTGGTGAGCGATCCGGCAACAGATTACGATTTCCGCACGGGGAGCGACCAGGCTTACTATACCTCCAACTTGGCGACAAAGGAGCTGGAATCCGGTGTGTGGGGGCTTATTGCCGGGGATGGTAATAGAGACGGTAGTATTAGTACCACCGATCGCACTCAGGTGTGGTTGCCCCGGAACGGCACGGCATACGACTATTCCAGCGGTGCGGATTTTAATCTGGATGGTGCCATCGATGCCATTGATTACAACCGCTGTTTGCTTCCCAACCTGGGCACTATCAGCCAGGTGCCAGATTAATTCGATCTTTGATAAAATATTTTTTGCTGAGGAAATAAAGGTCTTTCAGAGGTTTTAACATTGCATTTTTTATTATATTCTGTAATTTCTGCGGTTTTCCATAAGCTCGGTATCCAATTGTGGTTTTTGAGCTCGTAAAAATCCTGTGAATCCCGTTTATTCCGTCAGAAAATCAATTCAAGCTTATTTCAGTCGTCCCTACGGGACTCACGATAGGCGATGTCCCTTCTTTCCCATGGCTGAAAGTAGGCTGTGTAAAAATGCTATGTCAACAGAATATTTATTCATTATCATTCAAAGTAAAATATAGCCCCGAGCTTTTTTCGCAGAATCCCCACGGGAAGCTCGGGGAACTAAAGGACCATACTACAAATTGGGCTTTAGCCCCATTTTAGGCTAAAGCCGGATTTATTGAGGTGGATTCTGAGATCCACGAGCTCAAGCTCGTGGCTATAATAAAAATCAGTGCAAATTGATATTTTTTAAAGATATTTCTTGAATTTCAGGATTTGTGAAAATGAACAGATACAAAATTTTCTTGTGTTGTTGACTTAATGATGGAGTCATAGAGTGCGTAAAAAAAACTAAATTCAGTAAGGAATAAAAATAACTCTACGCTTTTTACTGCCGCAGTTTTACATAAATATGGTAAATTTAAATATGCATGTTATTGAGTAAATATTTTTCTGATTTTCATTTTCACACAGCCTCTGAAAGGCCATGGGCCATGTGCAGATGGCCATTCCGTGCCTTCGCACCCAGCAAAAGTGTATGTTTGATTCAGTCGGTTGGTTTTGTTTTGTTCATCCCAGGAGGAAACTCGGATGTTTGTGTTTTGAGCGGGATATTCCTTATCCCGAAGGAACCGTTCGGATGCTTTGTGCCCTATCCCCTATTCCGCAGGGATCCATTCGGAAGCCCTCCCTTCATATCCAGAATAACTTTCAACGATTCCGATTCCCGGGCCAGGTCGAAAGCCCGGCGCCATTGGGCAAAGGGAACGACAGCCGAAATTAAATCATCGGTCTGCACCTGGTGACGTTCCAGCAGATGGAGAGCCATGGGGAAGGGACCGCAGCGTGATCCCACCACAGTTATTTCGTCGATGACGACGGGTGCCAGATTGAGAGACTGCTCCCCGGCAAGGGTGCTTTTCAGCACCAGAAATCCCCGGGGACGCGCCTTCTGCAGCGCCAGCTCCCAGCCGGAAAAAGAACCGGTGGCTTCCACCACCACATGGTAGCGGTCCGTTTTCTGCCTAACCTGTTCCAGCGTTAGGGTGGCAATTCCCTGCTCCTCCAGCAGCGCCAGTTTTTGAGGATGTTTGCCCACCACCCACAGTTTATCCGTGTACAGATGCAAGACCCGGGCAATGAGTTGA